>CAIUTH010000358.1 GCA_903902075.1 uncultured Alphaproteobacteria bacterium | reverse complement strand
GGTCGCCTCGTGCAGGGTGCAGTCGCCAGCCTTGATCTTGGCGAGCGTCCGCGCGGAGGCGTCGGCATGGCTTTCCTTCGGGACGAACATGTCGTCGCCCGGGTAGTAGACCTTCACCAGCTTCTCGAACATGTAACCGCCCCGGGCGAGCTGCTGCATGTACTCGTTGCCGTCCGCCTGACGAGGCAATGCCGGCCGGGCCAGCGCATGCTTCAGCTTGATCGGACACGCCAGCCCCAGTTTGAAGAGAGATTTGGACAGGGCCTGAGCGGACATTTCGCTAGGTATGAGTATGAGGGGGCCTTGGCGCAAGGGGGAGGGCGATGGACAAGAGAGCAGGACTGTTAAATAGATACTTTATGGTGTTAACATTGTGTTGACATGGGCTGTGATGGTCGAATAATTCTGAAAATACCGCATTAAGGCCGTTAAACGCCCAAACCCTATGACCGCCAACACCTCCCGATTTCGTCCCGGACTGCTGAAGTTCGAGGGGGAGCTGTCGCCGGTGAACGAGGTCCTGGCGCTCCTGCGTGCCGCGGGTGGTCGTCCGTTCTTCATGGGCGGCTGCGTCCGTGACGCGCTGCTGGGCATCGGCTCCAAGGATTTCGACATCGAGGTCTTCGGCCTCAGCGTGGCCCAGATCCAGAAGGCGCTGTCCGCCCGCTTCGAGATCATCTCGGTCGGCGCCGCCTTCGGCGTCATCAAGCTGAAGGACTTTCCGGTCGATGTCTCGGTCCCGCGTCGCGAGAACCGCGTCGGGGCAGGGCACCGCGACTTCGAAGTATTCGTCGATTCGACGCTGACGCCGAAGGAAGCCGCGGAGCGTCGTGATTTTACGATCAACGCCATCGGCTGGAATGACCAGAATGGAGAGCTACTGGATTTCTATGACGGCGAGCGCGACCTGGAGGCTGGCCTGATTCGTCATGTGTCGACGAAGTTCGCCGAAGATCCACTGCGCGTTTTGCGCGCCATGCAGTTCGCCGCCCGTTTCGAATTCACGGTCGCGCCGGAAACCGTCGCCGTCTGTGCGACCTTGCATCCGAACGACCTGCCGGCCGAACGCCTGTATGAAGAATGGTCAAAGCTGATCCTCAAAGGCCGTAAGCCGTCGCTGGGACTGAAGTTCCTGCGCGAGTGCGGATGGTTGCAGTATTTCCCAGAGCTCGCCGCCATCGTCGACGTCCCACAGGACCCGGTCTGGCATCCGGAAGGCTGCGTCTGGACGCACACCCTGCACTGCATGGACGCGTTCGCGAAGAAGCATGTCGGTGACCCGCGTGAAGACCTGGTTGTCGGCTTCGCCGTGCTGTGCCATGACCTAGGCAAAGCCGTCACCACGGTCATGTCCGAAGGACGGTGGCGTGCGCTGGGCCACGAGGAGGCAGGCGTGCCGATCGCCCGCCAGTTCCTGGGTCGCCTGACCCGGGAGCAGGGGCTGATCGACGAGGTCGTCCCGCATGTGGCCAACCACGACAAGCCGTCGGCGCTGTTCCGCGCCCAGTCCGGTGATAACGCCGTGCGCCGTCTGGCCCTGCGGGTCGGTCGCATCGATCGCCTGTTGCGCGTCGACCTGGCCGATCGCCAGGGCCGTCCGCCGCAGGTCGTCGGCGACACCACCGATCATGGTGCCTGGCTGTTGGCCAAGGCGCAGGGCATGAACCTGGACAAGGGCGTCCCGAAGCCGATTATGCAGGGCCGTCACCTGGTCGCCCGCGGCCTGAAGCCGGGGAAAGACTTCAAGCACATCCTGGATGCGGCCTTCGAGGCCCAGCTGGAAGGGGCCTTCGCTGACGACGCCACCGGCGATGCCTGGCTGGACGCTTACCTGGCTAAGGTCTCCTGACCTACCCGGAGGCTTAGAAGTCTTCTTCGCCTATTTTGTTGGTGCTTCCTCCCGAACT
>CAIUTH010000357.1 GCA_903902075.1 uncultured Alphaproteobacteria bacterium | reverse complement strand
TCATCCAGTCCTGCGCATCCAGCAGGACGAAACCGCTGACGGAGCCATCCGGGTTCCGGGCCAGGAAATCGGTCATGGATTCGTGCCGCACATCCACGCGGCCGGCGCGGGCGCGGATGGCGTCGAAATTCGCGCTTTCTAGATACGGCGGCAGCGTGCCGTTTCCAACCACATCATAGCAACGTCCGAACGCCTGGCGCGCGAAGTAATTGTCCTTCAGGGGGAAGCCGCACGCCAGCTTGCGGACGCGCAGGCGCAGGATTTCGGGAATGCCACCAGGATGGTCGCCCGCGAGCGCCGCATACTGGGCCGGAGGAATGCCCAGGCCGTAAAGCGATGCCGGATGCTTGAGCAGGATGCGCAATAGCCAGTGATCGAAAACCGGCGCGATCCTGGTCTCATAATAGTCCTGCTGCTCCTGCAGGGACTTTGCCTTCGTGATGCCGCCGGCATCGATGCCCAGCATTCGGCCCAAAAAATGGCTTACGCCAATGAAGCGTCCCAGCAAGCCCGTGCGATAGAAGCCGTGGGCGAAGGCGGTAATGCGCCGGCGGCCGAACAGGTCGCGATCCTGCCAGTATCGGCGCGTGGGGCCATCAAGGTTCGGCGCGACATGTTCATCGAACAGCTTGATATTGGAGGCGAGGTTCGCGTGCGCGAAGAAATCGGCGTAATCCCGGTAAGAGGGCAGGCACTGCGCCGCGGCAAGCTTCAGTTTGTTCAGCGCGATATGCGCGTGATTGAGGTCCACGGCCGTGATTCGGACCGGGTCCGCGGTCAGATAGCTCATGATGTTGCAGCCGCCCGAGGCGATGGCAACGATGTGATCGCCTGGCTTAATCGCCAGCGCCTCCATGTCTATGACGGGGTCTTCCCATATCTGCGGGTAAACCAGTCCCTGAAAGGCGGCGGCAAAAAGCCGTTCGCGGAGCCCCGCTTCCGACGCCGGCCGGTTGCCCAGCACGGCTTTGTCGAGGCGCGCGGCCGTGGCGCGCTTTGTGCCGGCAGTAAGGTCAACCAATTGCGCTTCTCCCGACGATACACCGGCCATCTGGTAGCTATTATCGCGGGGGCATGACCGATCAATGACGGTTTCCGCCGCAAGGGCTATTTCGAAAGCGCCGACTCACCATGGCAAGATCGGCCGGCTCATGCGTTGCGCGTATGTCCATGTGAATGGCGGCGGCAATTCCAGCCCGCTGCGCAATTGCGCCACAGACAGTTCCAAATATTACGACCTGACATCGTCCAGCCAGATTGCCACGGCCTTTGCCGACATCACCAAGCAGATCACCAATGTGCGCGTGAGCAATTAACGCGCCGCATTCGCCTGCTGTTAAACGGCGGCGCGTTCGGCCAGCAAAAAGCGCTTTGCCAGTTCCAGGACGCCGATCAGGACCGCGCCGGCCAGGATGCAGACCGTCAGGTCATCGGGATGCAGGGGGCCAAAGTGTAACAGCGCCTGCGCCGGCGCCCAGTAGAGCCCTGTGCCCAATACGAGGAGCACGGCCGCGATCAAGGCCCACAGGGTCCTGTTCGGACGCAGCAAGGCATCCTTGAGCGAGGAGCGGAACGACCGGTTCACGACAATCAGGCCGATGTTCATCAGGACAAGGACCGCAAACACGAAGGCGCGGAGTTCATTCTCGGGCAAGCCAAATCGGGTGCCCAGGAATAGGGCCAATGCCACGATCGCCAAGGAGGCAAGCCCCTGCATCGCTGGCCACAATGCTGTTCGCCGAGACAGTACCGGCGTGTTCGGTTTGCGAGGAGGGCGGTTCATCACGTCTTTCTCTTCGCTCTCGGCTTCGAAAACCACCGAGCAGGCGGGATCGATCACCATTTCCAGAAGCGCGATCTGGATCGGCATCAGCATCATGGGCAGGCCGAACAGCAGGGGAAGCAAGGCCAGGCCCGCGATGGGGATGTGAACCGCAACAATGTACTGGATGGCCTTGCGCAGATTGTCATAGATGCGGCGGCCCAGCCGGATGGTGGCCACGATGGAGGCAAAATCATCGTCCAGCAGGACCAGCGCGCTGGCCTCACGCGCGACATCGGTGCCCCGGCCGCCCATCGCAATGCCGATATGGGCGGCCTTCATCGCGGGGGCGTCGTTGACGCCATCCCCCGTCAT
>CAIUTH010000356.1 GCA_903902075.1 uncultured Alphaproteobacteria bacterium | reverse complement strand
GCCGAAGCGCGGGCGCAAAAATACCGCGACGGACTGGACGAAGGCGCCGTGCTGGGCATGCTGCAAAGCTATGGCGTGCAGGGCAACGCCATGACGGCGCGGGCACAGGGCGCCTTCATGACCCAGACGGCGGTCGGCGCCCCCGCCACCTGCGCCGCCAAGATCGAAGCCTTTCTGCGCGACTGCGAGATCGATGGCCTGATGTTCATCTTCGACGACTATGCCGATGGCCTGCGCGTCACCGGCCGCGAGATCTTGCCTGTCCTGCGCAAGGCCTTCGCATGAAGCCGGATTGGATCGCACCCAACCGCACCGCGTTGGTCATCATCGACTGCCAGGTAGATTTCGGAAGTCCGGACGGCGAGATGGCGCGCCGGGGCATGGAAATGACGGCGCCGCAGGCTGCCGTTGCGCAAGCCGAAAGCCTGGCCGAAGCGGCGCGCGCCGGTGGCGTGAAGATCGTTTTCGTGCGCCTTCTCACCCATCCGGGCGGTGAAAACCGCATCGTCCGCGAGGCCAAGCAGCGCAGCGGCGATGACGCGCCGGACCTGTGCGTGGAAGGCACGCGCGGGGCGGACTTTATCGGACCCCAGCCGCAGGACGGCGAGCCCATTGTGTCCAAGACCCATTTCAGCGCCTTTGCCCGCACCGGGCTGGCCGATCAGCTGCATGCCGCCGGCGTCGACACGCTGGTGCTGGCCGGCCTGACCACGGAATGCTGCGTGGCGTCCTCGGCCTGGGACGGATTCGAGCGGGATTTCCATATCGTCATCGCTTCCGATGCCTGCGCCGCCTACGAGCCGGACCTGCACCGCCATGCCCTGCAGGCGCTGGAAATGAGCGGCGCCATGATTGTCCCCAGTGCGGCAGTCAAGGCTAGTTGGAAAAAATCCCTTTAGAAACAATTCACTAACAAAGACAAAAGCCCAAAAGTATCACTTGTTGGACAAGTGACGTAAAATGTTACATGACATTTCGGCTGGGAACCACTATGCACGCGCCATGAGAATGAGACTGATTGTTTGGGCGGGGTTCACCGCTTTGGCCGCGGCCGCACCGGCGCGGGCGCAGGATGTGGAATCGGTCACGGTGACCGGCGACCCGGTGCACCTGCTGCAGGCCGGCGGCAACGCGGCGGCCTTCGGGCTGGACAAGCCGCTGATCGAAACCCCGCGCAGTCTCACCCTGGTCAGCGACACCACCGTGGCGCGCTACGGCATCACCGGCGTCAACGGCCTGACCGCCATCACGCCATCGGCCTACACGGCCAGCTATTACGGCGTCGAAGGGGCGGTATCGCTGCGCGGTACCCTGGCGGAGAATTATTTCCGCGGCTTCAAGCGGGCGGAGAACCGCGGCACTTATTCCACTCCGCTCAGCGATGCAGCCGGGATCGAGATCCTGCGCGGGCCGCCATCGCCCATCTATGGCGCGGGCAAAGTCGGCGGGCTGGTTAACTTCATTCCCAAATCCACCGCCGCCAGTGACGCGCCGGGTGGCGAAGTCACCGTCACCTATGGCAGCTATTCCAAGCGCAATGCCACGGCCCAGATCAGCGCGCCGGTCGATATCGGTGGGGCGGGCGGCGGCATCCACGCCTATGGCGAGGTGGATGACAGTTTCAGCTTCTATCGCGGCATCCACCCCAGCCACCAGCTGGTGGAATTGTCCGGCAACCTGGCGGACGGGGATTGGTCCTTTGCCGCCGATTACATGTATTACCACTCCAACGGGGACGTGCAGACGCCGGGCTGGAACCGGCTGACCCAGGCGCTGATCGACAACGGCACCTACATCACCGGCCGCAACACGTCGCTGAAGGATGCCGACGGCAATGGCCGGCTGACCCTGAACGAGCTGGGCGGCAATCCTTATTTCTTCGATCCCAAATTCGCGGCGCTGGGCTGCGCCGGCTGCAACGACGCCGCGCACAGGTTGGACACCGGCGTGGGGACCACCACCATCGATCCGCGCACCGTCTATATCGCCAGGGGTGTGGATTTTTCGGACACCGCCACCCACACCGCTGTCCTGGAAGCGGCCAAGGTCCTGGACGACGGCCAAAGCCTGCGCCTGCAGCTGTTCGGTGACACGCTGGAGAATGACAGGTTTGTTTCTTACGGCTTTCCCGGCTCCTACCGCACCCAGATCGGCGAGGCGCGGCTGCGCTATGACCTGAAGCGCGACTTCGGCCTGCTGAAAACCCAGACAGTCGCGGGCGGCTCGTATCGGTACGTCCATGCCATCGGCAAAGAAAGCTTCAACAGCGGCGCCATCGCCCTGGACCGGCGCGATATCTCACAGGGGCCGGCCGCCAACGACATCATCGACTCGCCCTTCAATGTGGATCCGGCCGGTGTGGTGGGGCTGGGTTGGGAAAATGACGTCCGCACCAACAGTTCCGATGCGGGTGTGTTCGTTACCAGCGATCTTGTCTGGAACGACAGCCTCGATCTGACGGTGGGCGGCCGCTACGACGATTACACCGTGCGCTCGGTGGATGCCGGGGTGCTGGCCTATGAGCCCGGATCGGGCCGTGGCCATGACGGGCGTTTCACCTATTCGGTGTCGCTGTCCTACAAAACGCCATGGGGCCTGGTGCCCTATGTCACCAGCGCCAAGTCTTCGGCGCTGGAGATCGGCCAGGCCAGTCAGGTGTCCACCAGCCTGCTGGCCGGCAATGCCTGGCTGTCCAACAGTTTCCTGAACGAGGCCGGTGTGAAGTTCACCGCCCTGGACGACCACCTGCAGGGCAGCCTCGACTGGTACGTCCAGAACCGCACCCAGCTGGTGCAGGGCGGCGGCGTCACCAGTGTGCGCGGCACCCGCGCCAGGGGCGCCGAACTGGAATTGCGCTATGTCGCCACGCCCAATCTCAGCATGACCCTGGCGGCGTCGCTGCAGCACACCACCATCAAGGGCCCGGACCGCAGCTTCTCCTATGTGCCGGCGCGCACCTATGGCGTGACCCCGCAGAACGGCTTTGGCGGCAGCTATGTCGTGTTCGACTTTTCGAGCCTGCCGGGACGCGGCGGCGATTATGAAGACACGCTGGTGCCGCATGCCGTGATCAGCCCCTATCTCACCTGGACCAGCGATCCGCAGTCCTGGGGCGTATGGGGCGCAACCTTCGGGGGCACCTATGTCGGTCACACCCAGCAAACCGTGCCGGGTCCCATCGTCTATCCCTCCTATGTCACCCTCAATGCCAGCAGTTTTGCCCGATGGGATGTGTGGGAAACCGATGTGAACGTGAACAACCTGGGCGACGAGCGCTATTTCACCCCCGGCGCCGATATCTACGCCAATCTCAGCGCCCTTCCGGGCATCGGGCGTTTCTGGAAAGTCACCTTCAAGCGGTTGTTCTAGCGCTTGGCCGCCGGGTAGGCTTCCCGCCATGAAAAAGCACGCGCTTCTGGCTCTTCTGTTTCTGCTGCCCGTTTCGGCCCATGCCGCCGACAGTGCATGGGTCCAGGCTACCGCCACCGGCTATGAGGCGCGGCTGGTCACTGGTGAAGCCGCTTGCCCCGCCCTGCACACGCCCAAAGGCGATGCGCCGATGACGGTGCGCGCGCCTGCCAATGCAAATTTCCCGCTGGTCTGCGCCGCACCGATCCCTGCCGGTACGGCCGGCGCCACTCCGGCGGGCATCACCTTGCCGGTGCCGGTGGCCGATCCCCAGCGCATCCTGGTGCTGGGCGATACCGGTTGCCGCATCAAGGGTGCGGCGCTGCAGGCCTGCAACGATCCTGCGCAGTGGCCTTTCCCGCAACTGGCCGCGGCCGCGGCCGGGCTGAAACCCGACCTGATCATCCATGTCGGCGATTATCTCTACCGTGAAAGCGCCTGTCCGGCCGGCAATGCCGGCTGCGCCGGCTCGCCCTGGGGCGACAACTGGATCACCTGGGCTGCGGACTTCTACACACCTGCCGTGCCACTGCTGGCAGCGGCGCCCATCGTCCTGGTGCGCGGCAACCATGAGATCTGCCAGCGTGGCGGCAAGGGCTGGAGCCGTTTGCTCGACCCCTATCCGCTGGTCTCGACCTCGGGGTGCCTCAGTCCGGGCGCGCCTTTTGCGGTGGATCTGGGCGGCCTGACCCTCGTGGTGATGGATGTGTCCGCCGCAAGCGAGAGCTCCTGGCGGGACAATCAGCTCGCCCGCTACCGCGCG
>CAIUTH010000355.1 GCA_903902075.1 uncultured Alphaproteobacteria bacterium | reverse complement strand
GTCCAGGCCGCGATAATTTCCCACTTCCTTGAGCAGGTTTTCAAAGCCACGCTGGCCGATGAACAGCGACTGGCCGCCCGCGTACAGATCAGTGCGTTCGAAGGGGATGATGATCTTGGTCGCCTGCGCCCGGCGGGCGTGGAAGAAATCCACCTCGTCGGCGCGCAGGCGGTGCTTGAGGATGATCGCGCCATTGATGATTCTAGAAGTGAACAGCGGCGCAGCGCGGAAATTGGGATTTTCCGCATTGGCGGCGCCGATCGCCACCAGATTGAGGACACGGTTGGACGATGCCCCGCTAAGCGCACTCAGGCAACGAACGGTGCGATCAGCGGCCATTGGATGCGCCGGCAACGGGGCTCTGGAGGAACTGGACGCCGATGCAATAGTCGAAATGGCGGATCACCCAAGCTCTGGTTCCGCCCAACTTGATTACTTCGCCGATGGGCGGGTGCTCGCTGGTCCGCAACGACACGCCCTGCAGGGAAATGTCGAGCAATTCGCAAGGCACAACTCTGCCATTGGTGCGGGTAAAGTGATCGATGGACGCCCGCGGGGCGCTGCGATGAAAACGGCGAAGGCGGGTGATGCCCAGCATACCTTCCTTCGCGTATTCTGCCAGGTCTTCTTCCAGGCGCTTGCGCTTGGCGTCCTTGCAGACAAAGCGCAAGCCCAGCTCGCCCTTGACGTAACGGGTGGCGACACCTTCGAAACGGCCAAAGCCCTTCACATACAGGACAACAAAGCTGTCCAGCGGAGGCGGTTCGGCGCAGTAAATACCGGCGCCGCCGGCGGACAGGTCCAAGATGATGCAATCGAATGTGGTTTCTTCGGCCGGCAGAAAAAGCCTGCCTTCCAGGCGAAGCCTCATGCGTGCGTCGACCCGCTGATCCCGCGCCAGATCCGGCGCCTTTTGCGCTTTTATGGTCATGTCATCGGCCCCCACCCCTGTTGCTTTTTGCAACTTCAGGATGGGGTTCAGCGTAAATGGGACCTCTTAACGTCGAATGTATGGTTGCGTACCCACGGAACTTTTCCGCGCAGTGTCAGGACAGCCGGGCCGCGAAAAATGCGGTTAATAATTTATGAGATGGTCGGAAAAGCGCGGGCCCCCACTAACCGTGCTACTTGATTTTGCCGCGCGCAGTAACCTTCCACACCGCTTCGATCCTGCCGCCGCGCAGTGCGACAATCTCTTCATGCAGGTGAATGGTGGTGTCGGTATAGCCCGGCACGAACTGGATGCGGTCGCCGACATGGGGCGTCGCGCTGGGCGCTTCCAGTCCCAGCTGCGCATGTTCCGCCGACAGCTTCAGCGATGCCACCGGCGGCACGTCCAGCGCACGCGGCATTCCGGCGTCCCAGCTCATGGCCTTGCGGCCGGCGTCCACCACCACGCGGGTCGGATTGGGACGGCTGGTGACCGTGGTCAGGATGGTCAGCGATTGCGGCAGGGTCACGCCGAAATGCAGGCGGTAATGTTCGTCGTTGAAAATGGCGCCGCCGATCTGCACTTCGGTGACACCCGGTTGCTGCATGCAATAGAGCAAGGTGCCGGTACCGCCGGCACTGACAATGGATACATCATGCCCCGCCGCACGGCAGGCATCCGCGCTGGCGGTCAGCATGCCGATGGCTTGCGCCGTGGTCTTTTCCTTGAGCACCTGGTCGGGAATGGCAGCGGCATGCACTTCCCAGCTCATCACCCCGCAAAAGCGCAAGTTGGGATGCCGCGCAATTTCGTTGGCCAAAGCCACGACAGGCGCGCCTGGCTCAACCCCAGCCCGGTTCATCCCGGTGTCGACCTCGATCACCACCCGCAATTTCTTGCCGCCCGCCGCCAATTCCGCGACATTCTCTTTGCTGTCCACCGAGACGATGACGTCGGCACGATCCAGCAACTTCATCAGCCGCGCGATCTTCAGCGGTCCCACGATCTGGTTGGCGATCAGGATATCGGTGATGCCGGCATCGGCCAGCACTTCGGCCTCGCCCAGCTTGGCGCAGGTGACGCCGATGGCGCCGGCCGCGATCTGTTTCTTCGCAATCTCGACGGTCTTGTGGCTCTTGAAATGCGGACGCCAGTTCACGCCATGGTCACGGCAACGCCCCGCGATGAAGGCGATGTTGGCCTCCATCTTGTCTAGGTCCAGCAGCAGCGCCGGGGTATCGATGCTGTCCAGGTTCACTTTAAATTCTCACTCCGCTGCTCTCCGCGCCAGGCGCAAGCGCTCCGTGCCCGCCATATCCAGGGTGCCGTCCGCAGCGATCGCCACACCATAATCGCGGGCGGCGCTTTGGCGCGAGACTTTCTCGTCCAGCACGTCCTGCCACACCAGTTCGGGGCTTCGGGCATGGGCATCGCCCCAGCCCCCGCCCCCGGCCAGCTCGGCGCGATAGGTCTCGCCGCGCTTGAAGGTGCGCATGAACTTGCCCGGCAGGGCGCTGCGCCTGCCATCGGCATCATGGAAGACATTGCCGGCATTGGCGCCGGGATTGCCGCCCTTCAGGCCATAGGGCTGGAATTTCTGGCGGTCGCTGCGAACCTGCAGCACCGCCTCGTCCACGCCCGTCAGGCGGTATTCGCGCACCATGCCCAGGCCGCCGCGATATTTGCCGGCGCCGCAGCTATCCTGGCGGAAGCCATATTCCTCGATGCGGATCGGCTGTTCGCGCTCCACGATCTCCACCGGGGTGTTGGAATAATTCACCGCCAGGGACGACAGAGCATCAATGGCGTCCTTGTTCGGCCGCCCGCCCCAGGTGCCGAACAAAAATTCCAGCAGCACGAAGGGCCGTCCCTCTGCGCGATAGCCGGCGATGGTGACGCCGAAATCGCCCTGCGCGCCGCAGGCAAACACCTTATCCGGCAGCATGCGGGCCAGGGCGCCCCAGATGGCCTCGGTCACCCGCATCGAGGTCAGCCCGCGTGCCGCCACCGGGGCCGGTGACGTGGGATTGGCGATGGAGCCGGCCTCCGCAATCACCGTGATCGGCCGCATGAAGCCCGAATTGGTGGGAAGGCCCGGGTCCATCACCGAGCGCAAGCAGGCATAGACACAGGATTGGGTCATGGCGATGGGCAGGTTGATCGAACCCTTCACCTGGGGCGAGGTGCCGGTGAAGTCCACCGTGATGTCGCTGCCCTTCTTGATGACCTTGGCGAAGATGCGGATGGCGTCTTCACTGAAGCCGTCATCATCCAGGAAATCCTCGAACTCCCAGGTGCCGTCGGGAAAGGCTGCCAGCTCGGCGCGGGTCAGGGTTTCGGAATAATCCAGCAGGTTGGCCATGTCCGCCACAATGGCGTCGGCGCCATGCTTGGCGGCCAGCGCGATCAGGGCGCGTTCGCCGCGGGTGCAGGCGGCAATGGTCGCCTGCACGTCGCCGATCACGGTTTCGGGCACGCGCACATTCAGGCGCAGGATATCGAAGAAGGTTTCGTCAGGCTTGCCTTGAGAAATGATGCGCAACGGCGGAATGCGCAGGCCTTCCTGGAATATCTCGGTGTTGTCGCAGGCATTGCCGCCGGCGACACGGCCGCCGATATCGGTCTGGTGACCGATGGCGGCGGCATAGGCCAGCAAGCGATCTTCGAAGAAAATCGGCTTGAAAACAAAGATGTCCGGCAGATGCAGTCCGTTGCCGAGATAGGGATCGTTCAGGGCGAAAACGTCGCCGGGATGAATCTGTCCTGCGAATTTCTCCAGCACCGTGCTCAGGGTCGGCGGGAACGAGCCCATATGCACCGGCAGGCACAGGCCCTGGGCCACGAGGTTACCCTGCGGGTCGAGCAAGCCGGTGGAAAAATCCATCGCTTCCTTGATGACCGAGGAGCGGGCGGTGCGAATGACGGTGGCCGCCATTTCGTCGGCAATGGCCGCGAAGGCGTTCTTCATCAATTCCAGGCGGATCGCGTCCATTGCCATCAGGCTTTTCCATTCAGACGGATGCGCACCGTTCCGGCAATCGCGTGAACCTGGGCGTCGGGCGGCACGATGATGGTGGTGTCATATTCTTCCACGATCAGCGGACCGGGTTGCGGCGTCTGCGTCAGGTCCTGCCGGCGGATGACCTTGGTCGTTACCCAACCGGACCCGGGGCCGAAATAGACCGGCCGTTCCACCGATGCGACGGGGGCCCCACGTTTCAGCGCCGACGGCAACGGCACGTGATCCCAGCGCTCCAGGCTGCGGGCGCGCAGGCGCACATTGACGATCTGCACCCGCTCGGTCGGATTGCAATAGCCATAGGTGCGATCATGCTCGACATGAAATTGCGCCGCGGCGGCGGCCAGCACGGCGGGGGTCAGAACCCTTTCCTGGACGGCGATGCCCAGTTCCGAGCTCTGGCCGGCATAACGCAGGTCCAGGGTGAATTGCAGTTCGCTCTTGTCCAGCGCCACGCCCTCACCCGCCATCATGGCAGCGGCCTCCTCGAACAGATTTTCCGCGCGGGCATTCAGGACGGCACAATCGGCCTTGTCGATGTCGTACCAGCACACCGCCACCAGCCGGTGCTGGATGCGCGCGAACAGAAGGCCCAAGGCGCGGAACACGCCCGATGCCGGTGGGATGATGATTTCCGAAATGCCGGCATGAGCGGCCAGGGTGGCGCCATGCACCGCGCCATTGCCGCCAAACGCCACCATGGCGAAGTCACCGGGCGCGCGGCCGATCTCGCTGGACACCGACTGGATGGCGCGGGTCATGGCAGCGTCAGCCACAGCATGAATGCCCCAGGCCGCTTCGTGCAACTCCAGACCCAAGGGCCCGGCAACATGTTCGTGGATCGCCGCCTTGGCCGCATCGATGCTGATGGGCATGTCACCGTCCAGCAGATGCGCGGGGTTCAAAAAGCCCAGCACCACATTGGCGTCGGTGACGGTGGGGCGCGTGCCGCCCAGCGCGTAACAGGCGGGCCCCGGCGCGGCGCCGGCGCTTTCGGGACCGACGCGCAACGCGCCGCCCTTGTCGATCCGGGCCAGGCTGCCGCCGCCCGCGCCGATTTCGGCCAGATCGATGGTGGGCGAGCGCACCAGATAACCGCCGCCACCCAGCAGACGTTGCCCAGCATTGATGCCGGCGCCCACTTCCATTTCATCGGTCAGGCGAGGTTCGCCGCCTTCGATCAGGCACGCCTTGGCGGTGGTGCCGCCCATGTCAAAAGCGATGATGTTGGCTTCGCCCAATATCTCGCCCAGCGCCGCCGCGCCGATGGCGCCGGCCGCGGGACCCGATTCCACGCAGCGGGCGGGAAAGGCCCGCGCGATGTCGGCCTTGGCGATACCGCCGGAAGACTGCATCACCATCAGCGGGGCGCGGATGCCGATGCCGGCGATGCCCTCTTCCACCGACGCCAGATAGGTATCCACCACCGGCTTGACGAAGGCGTTCACTACCGTGGTGCTGGTGCGTTCATATTCACGGATCTCCGGCATCACCTGGTGGGAGGCGGAAATGGAAAGGCTGGGCGCATGCTGGCGCACCAGCGCCATGACCGCGCGCTCATGGGCGGGATTGAGATAGGAGTGCAGCAGGCAGATCGCCACCGAATCCACGTCCTGGCCGCGCATCTTTTCCAGCGCGGCGATCACCGAATCCGGGTTCAGCGGTGTCACCACCGCGCCGTCGGCGCCCATGCGTTCCTCGATCTCGAAGCGCAGGCGTCGCGGCACCAGCGGCCGGGGCTTGTCCCAGTCCATGTTGTAGAGCTGGGGCATGCGCAGGCGGGCGATCTCCAGCACGTCGCGGAAGCCCGCCGTGGTCAGCAGTGCCACCTTGGCGCCCTTGCCGGTCAGAAGCGCATTGGTCGCCACAGTGAAGGCATGGACCAGGCTGCCTACGGCGGGCGGGTCGATGGCACCGTCCTCGAACAGGCGGGCCAGCCCGTCGGCGATGGCGCGGGAATAGTCGTCCGGGGTGGATAACAGCTTAAGGGTACGGGCCGAACCATCCGATGCGGACACGACCAAATCCGTGAATGTGCCGCCCACATCGATGGCGATTCGATGGGCTCCGATGGTCATGTGTCTGGTGACTACCCCTGTTTGCGACAGTGTGTCGGACGAAACCGCAAGGGTCAAACCCGATTGTCCGCGTGCGGTCGAAAATCAGCAGATATTCTGCTGTAATATCAGTGGATTATTGCCATGCCCTTCGAACACACATTAACGCCGCAAGGCTGCCGCACCACCCCTTTGCGGATGGAAAATCTGGGATACCCTCCACGCCGTTCGGGGAGACAATAATGAAAAAACCTTTGCGCGTTGTTTTGGGTATGGCTGCCGTCTGCGGACTGGCCCTGCCCGCCCTCAGCCAGACCGGTGTGGTCGACCAAGCCGAGCTCAAGCAGATCATGGCCCAGCACCCCGAGTGGGCGAAGTGGCTGGCCGACCCCAAGCTGGCTGCCCTGACCCTGGCCGGTCCCCAGATGCCCAATTCCCCATGGCGGGCCGACGATATCCGCCGCCCCCAGCCGCCCAAGGTGGAAACCGGCACCGGCTGCAGCACCGCTGTGCCCGGCGACGCCCATGTGCTGTTCGACGGCAAGGACCTGTCCAAATGGACCGGCGATCATGTCGAGGAATGGACCCTGAAGGACGGCGTCGTGACCACCGGGGCACGGGTCTACAACTTCCTCAAGACCAAGGCGTCCTATGGCGACTCCCAGATTCATGTCGAGTTCCGCGAACCGGCCCAGCCCAACCCGCCCCTGAACCCGCAATATCATGGCAACAGCGGCGTCTTCCCCATGGGCCTGTACGAAGTGCAGATCCTGGACGGCACCAACAACCAGACCTATCCCGACGGCATGGTGGGCGCGATCTATACCCAGAGCCCGCCCCTGCTGAACGCCGGCCGGCCGCAAGGCGTCTGGCAGTGCTATGACATCGTGTTCCATGCGCCGCGCTTTTCCGGCACGGCCGTGGCAGAGCCCGCGCGCATGACCGTGATGCTAAACGGCGTGCTGGTGCAGGACAACACGGTGCTGATCGGCGCCACGGTGCATGGCAAGGTGGCGACCTATACGCCGCATGCCGCCGAACTGCCGCTGGCGCTGCAGGACCATGGCAATCCCGACAGCCACGTCTCGTTCCGCAATATCTGGATCCGGCGACTTAAATCTTGACGGGCTTCAGCCCCAGCTTGGTCAACGCGGCGTTGAGATGCGCCAGCGCTTCGGGCGTCGGCCCCGGATACATGCCTGATGTGGGAACGTTGCCCTTGTAGCCGATGTCGGCGATGCCTTCGGGCTGGGAATAGAAACCGCCCAGCATCAGGGCGCGCAGGCGGACGAAGAACTGGGCGGCACGGCGATAACCGGGCTGCACCTTGGCGCGGAAAGCCACCAGATCGAAAACTTCACGCCGCTGGGTATCACTGGCCTGGGCGAAGTTTACATGGAAGCGCTGGTTGCTCTCGGCGTCCAGCCAGGCCAGGCCCGACAGGATCAGGCGTCGGTCGGCCTGCTGCAGCGGATAGGGCGCGCTGACCCATTCATCTAGGAAGGCATCCAGGTGCAGCGCCGCGCCGGACGGAGAATGGGCATCGACGGGTAGCATCATGTCGGCGGCGATGCGCAGGACTTCGCGCTGCTGCGGCTCCAAGGTCAGCGGCCAGGGAATGACCGGCTTGTTGAGATTGGGATCATGGCCATAGCCGGACGCCGTGACCGGCGCCAGCGTCAGGTCTTTCCAGAGTGAAGCAGGCGCAGCAGGCGGCGGGGGGGCCGGCGGCATGGGTTCGGCCGTGGCGCAACCTTCCAGCACCAGCGGACCGGTGGAAGCGGCGGCGAACCAGGCCAGGGTCACGCGGCGGGAAATCTCGCTCATACCTCCCCCTTCTTCATCCGCTGCGCCAGATGGGCGCAGCTGCGCATCGCCAGCGCCAGGATGGTCAAGGTCGGATTCTTGTGCGCGTTCGATGTGAAAACGCTGCCATCCGTAATTACCAGGTTTTCGATGTCCCAGCTTTTGCCGAAACTGTCGGTGACGGAGTTGCCCGCCTTGTCGCCCATGCGGGTGGTGCCCAGCTCATGGATGATGAAGCCGCCATCGGAAATGGCTTTTTCCGGCGGCAGGTCCGGGGTGGTGACGGTGCCGCCCAGCCGGTGGATCATCTCTTTCGCCGTCTTGATGCCATGGGCGATCTGGCGGATTTCATGCTGCGACCATTTCCAGTGGAAGCGCAGCACGGGCATGCCGTACTTGTCCTTCACCACCGGGTCCAGCTCGCAATAGCTGTCCTTGTTGGGGATCATCTCGCCGCGCACCGTGTAGGAAAGCTGGGCGCCGTAATAGCGCCGCGCATCTTCCTTCAGCGACAGGCCATAACCATCTTCCATCCCGCCCAATGGCAATCCGGCGCCCGGCATGCCGAAGCGGCCGCCGATCTCGTAGTGATAGCCACGCGGGAAATCGAGCTTGCCCGCTGCCTGTTCCTTGTAGAGCCAGAACGGGATGTAGAGATGCGCCACGTCCATGCCGTCTTCATTGTAGCGCGGCCGCCCTTCCAGTGCGGGAATATGGCCGGAGACATTGGTGCCAGTGGTGTCCAGCAGGTTCTTGCCCACCTCGCCACTGGAATTGGCAAGGCCACCGTCTTTGGAGTTCAGCAGGATCTTGGCGGTGTCGCAGGCGCTGGCGGCCAGCACCACCACGCGCGCTTTCACGAAATGCGATTTACCGTCCTTGTCGAAATATTCCACGCCCTTCGCCCTGCCCCGTTCGTCGGTCAGAACCCGGCTGACGGTGGCGTTGGTGGTGATGCGCAGCTTCCCCGTCCCCATCGCCATCGGCAGCAGCGAAGTGGTGGTCTGGAACGCCGCCCCGATCCCGCAGCCCCGGCCACAGGGGCTGGCGTTGAAACAGGCTTCGCGCGGCGCATGGGGATGATCGATGCCGCGCGACAGCACCGCATAGCGCGACGGCACGCAGGGAATGCCCAGGTCGTTGGCCGCGGCCTGGATCATCAGTTCGGTGGCGCGGGGCTTGGGCGATGGCAAGAGCACGCCGGGTGAGGAATCGGGATGGTTTTCCAGCCCGACATTGGTGCCTATGACGCCGATCAGTTTCTCGGTGCGGTCATACCAGGGCGCTATCTCGGCATAGGAGATCGGCCAGTCCATGCCCAGCCCGTCGCGGCTGAAGGGCTTGAAATCGTAAGGGCCAAAGCGTGGTGAATGACGCCCCCAATGGTTGGTGCGTCCGCCCAGCATGCGCGAACGCCACCAGCGGAACACCGAACCCGGCGCGCTGGTATAGGGCTCGCCCGGCACGCTCCAGCCGCCATTCACGGTGGCGTCGTAATAGCCGAAATCCTTTTCCGGCGTCGGCGCTGCGCGCAGCGGCGCTTCATGGTTCCATTTCAGCATGGCGCTGTCGGACATGGGGTCGTAGTCGCGCCCCGCTTCCAGCACCAGGGTCTTGATGCCAGCGCGGGTCAGGACATAGGCGGCCATGCCGCCCCCGGCGCCGGATCCCACGATCACGACGTCCGGCTCAAACTCCCGATGCGCCTTTGCCGCCATCTATTTCGGCGCGTCCGGCAGAGCAAAGACATAGACCGCCTGGCCATAGAGCGGACGATGCACTTCGGTCAGCATGGTGGAGGGCTTGGCCTCCGGGCTGCCGCCGCCAAGGCCGGTGGTGACGGCGATATACTGCTTGCCGTCTACGCTGAAGCTGACGGGGTAGCCCTTCACCGTCGTGCCCAGGCGCGAGGTCCAAAGCGTCTTGCCGGTCTTGACGTCGACAGCGCGGAACACACGGTCGAAATCACCCACAAAGGCGACGCCGCCGGCGGTGGACAGCACGCCGGTCAGGAACGGCGCCCGCTGCTGGAACGACCAGAGCGGCTTCATGTCGGCGGTGCG
>CAIUTH010000354.1 GCA_903902075.1 uncultured Alphaproteobacteria bacterium | reverse complement strand
CCCACCGGCAGTTTCCTGGTGGGCGGCCAGATCCAGGGCGAGACGCCGCGCCTGTTTCAGATCTATTCGGCGGGAAATTTCATCGAAGCGTCGTTGCGCTCCTGCTTCATGCAGATCGGCGAGACCAAGTATGGCAAGCCGATCCTTGACCGCGCCCTGACGCCGGACTGTCCGCTGGACCAGGCCGCCAAGCTGGCGCTGCTGTCCTTCGACGCCACCTTGCGCTCCAACCTGTCCTGCGGCCCGCCCATCGACATTATGCGCTATGAGACCGACAGCTTTTCCACCGGCAACATGACGATGCTGAAGGAAGACGATCCCTACTGGACCAGCCTGCGGAGCGCCTATGGCGACGGATTGTCCGGCCTGGTGAAGATGCTGCCGCCGCCGCCCAGATGGGGCGACTAGGACCTCAGGCTTTCTTCGCCCGCGCCACGCCGTCGACGATCATCTTCTTGGCTTCGGTGGCATCGCCCCAGCGAATGATCTTGACCCATTTTCCGGGCTCCAGATCCTTGTAGTGGGCGAAGAAGTGCTCGATCTGCTTGACGGTGATGTCCGGCAGGTCGCTGTAATTGATCACGCCATCGAAGCGCTGGGTGATGTGCGAGGACGGCACCGCCACGATCTTCTCGTCCATGCCGGCATTGTCTTCCATCAGCAGCACGCCAACGGGCCGCACGCTCATCACCGCGCCGGGCGCGATGGCGCGGGAGTTGGCGATCAGCACATCGACCGGATCGCCGTCGCCGGAAAGCGTGTGGGGAATGAAGCCGTAATTGCCCGGATAGCGCATGGCGGTATAGAGGAAGCGGTCCACCACCAGCGCACCCGAGGCCTTGTCGAGCTCATACTTGATGGGCTCGCCGCCGATCGGCACTTCGATAATGACATTGACGTCATCGGGGGCATTTTTTCCCACCGGAATCTGATCAACCCGCATACCTTAAAATCCTTGGCTTCACTGCTGGGGGTGGTAAGTTCGTTGCTGCAGTGCGTCAAGGCAGCGAGGCGGACCAAACGCCGCAATCCTCTTAACCCTGCACATTTTCGACATATTTGAGGCGGGTCAGCCCAGCCCATGCAGGAGTTTCCATGCAGACCAAAGCCTTTGCCGCCCAGTCGGCCACCACGCCCTTCGCCCCCCACACCATCGAGCGCCGCGAGCCCGGCCCCAGGGATGTGGCCATCGAAATCCTGTTCTGCGGGGTCTGCCACAGCGACCTGCACACCGCGCGCGGCGAATGGCCGGGCACCCAGTATCCCTGCGTGCCGGGGCACGAGATCATTGGCAAGGTCACTTCGGTCGGCAAAGACGTCAGCCGCTTCAAGACTGGCCAGATCGTCGGTGTCGGCTGCATGGTGGACAGCTGCCGCACCTGCGCCCAGTGCCATGACGGGTTGGAGCAATATTGCGACGGGCCGGTGGGCTTCACCGGCACCTATAACGGCCCCGTCGGCGGCGGACCCAACACATTGGGCGGCTACAGCGCCGCGATCGTGGTGGACGAGCATTTCGTGCTGGCCATCAACCACGCCGAGAAGGATCTGGCCGCGGCGGCGCCGCTGCTGTGCGCCGGCATCACCACCTGGTCCCCCCTGAAGCACTGGGGCGCCGGTCCCGGCAAGAAGGTCGGCATCGTGGGCATCGGCGGTCTTGGTCACATGGGCGTGAAGCTGAGCCATGCCCTGGGCGCGCATACGGTAGCTTTCACCACCTCGCCCGACAAGGTGGCCGACGCCAAGGCGCTGGGCGCCGATGAGGTGGTGGTGTCGAAAGACGAAGCCCAGATGAAGAAGCACCTGAACAGTTTCGACATGATCCTGAACACCGTGGCGGCATCGCACAATCTGGATGCCTTCACGTCGCTGCTCAAGCGTGACGGCACCATGGCGCTGGTGGGCGCGCCGTCCACCCCGCACCCCTCGCCTGCCGTGTTCAACCTGGTGTTCAAGCGCCGCGCCATCGCCGGCTCGCTGATCGGCGGCATTCCGGAGACGCAGGAGATGCTGGATTTCTGCGCCAAGCACGGCATCACCTCGGATATCGAGATGATCCGGATGCAGGATATCGAGACGGCCTATGCCCGCATGCTCAAGAGCGATGTGAAGTATCGTTTCGTGATCGACATGGCGAGCTTGAAGAGCGGCTGATGCGGCAGCTATGTGTTCGCGGCTTCGACATCCGCGAACACATAGCCTTCCCGCTCGACAACCTGGCCAACCGAAACCGCGATCGGATTTCGGAACATGGGCCCCTCTGAAACGAAGGTGTGAAACTCCCCATTCTCGCCGCAGGGGTCGATGCCGCCGGGGAGGTCTTGCAGAAGTGCCGAGTCGAAGCGGCGACCTGCGAACCTGCGATCCAGCTTGCCCGGATCGATGCAGGTCAGGTGCGCCACCAGGCCTGCCGCGAGCATTTCATCCGCCAACGCTCTGGTATCGCGGCCCCAAAGGGGGAAAATTGCGGTCATGCCGGCGGCCGCCAGCTTTTCCTCGCGATATGCCCGTATGTCTTCCAGGAACAGGCCACCGAAGACGATGTGCATGACGCCCTGCGCCTTGATATCGGCACAGGCCTGCGCCATCCGCGCCTCATAGATGTCGTTCGGGCATGGGCTGGGAATCAGGACCTTGATGGCCGGCAGGTCCAGGGCTGCGATCTGGCGATCCAGCAGGCTGCCCCGGACACCATGCATCGCAACGCGGTCGAATTTCTCGTTGATGGTCGTCAGGACCCCGGCGACTTCCGCCAGTCCCAGCCTGCGGGCCTCATGGGGCGCTGTCCTTGCCAGAACTCCAGGACACGAATGCTTTGGGCGGCATGCTTGAATGTTCCCCGAAATAGGAGGAGGCTCGCCGCAAGCCCCCATCAGCCTTTTGTCATGGCTTTTATAATAATAATCAAAGGGAGGAAGACATGAATGTCATCACAGCAGCGGCACGCGCGCTCGCCATTCTCCTGGCGGTCGCATCTGCTTTTATCTCTGTTCCGGCGACACCAGCATTACTGCTTGTTCTTGGCGGCATCGCGGCACTGCAGAACAATGCCGACAAGAATTCCAAAAACTTCCTGATGACGATTGTTCTATTGCTGGGCGCGGAGGAATTGTCAGTGATACCGGCCATCGGCCCGCAACTGGCCACGATCTTCGGATCCCTGGGCATCGCCTTTGTCGGCGCGTCCATCGTCGCCATTGTCGTGACGCTGGCGTATCGCCTGAAGCGGGACTGGGTGAAGTAGCCCACACAGAACGGCGCCTCCGAACCGTTTCCGGCCCGGAGGCGTCATGTTCGTGAATTTCAGGGCTGCTAGCTGTTGTTGGCCTTCTGCTCAACGGCAGGCGCCTTGCGGTGATGGCGCGCCTTCTTGTGGTGCGGAAGTACCTTCCACTGCAGATAGGCGACCTGGCGCTTCAGCTTGGCGACATCGGTGGTGTTGGCATCGGCCTTGCCATTGGCGGCCTGCGCGGACGCCAGGGCATTGTTGCCGACGCCCAGCGCCTGGTTGTCCACGCCCAGCGCATTGTTGCCAATGCCATAGGCTTCATCGGCACGTGCCTGGGCCGCACCGGCGCGGTGGTCGGCCGCATTAGCGGCATTCTGCGCATTCTCAACCGACTCACGAGTGGCGCAGCCGCCCAAGCCCACGCCGATCGCCACGGCGGCAATCGCCAACTTTCCTGCGGTGAAATTCATGGTGATCTCCTTGTTGCCCGCTCGCTGGGCTTGTTGAAGGTGAACCATGAACGGACCGCGGCATGGCCTTATTGTGGCGCAGCCGGGGCAAGGAAAAGGCGGCGGACGATTTGACCTGACAATCCTGTACGGAACTCTGGGAACTTGGCGATAGCAAGGGAGAGTCTACGCGGCCCTGACCAACTGCACGAAAGTCTCGTCGGGATCGCCGAAGCTGGACAGGAAGTCCTGGAATATCATTGTCAGCTCTTCAGGACCGATGGTGTGCCGGACACCCTTAGGGAATCGGTATTTCCAGAAGCTG
>CAIUTH010000353.1 GCA_903902075.1 uncultured Alphaproteobacteria bacterium | reverse complement strand
TGGCAATGACCGTGCAGCAGGATGGGCGCGGGCGCCGTCTTGAACGACAGCGCAAAGCGTCCAGCCTTGGCTTCGCGCGCCAGGAATTCTTCCAGCAGCAACGCTTGCGCGGCCACCGCCTTAACCTTGTCGCCAAAACCCAGCGACAGTGCTTCATCGCGCAAGGTGAGCAGACAGGACGGCTCCAGCCCAACAATGGCAACGCCGGCCTGCGCCAATGGCAGCACATCGTCCAGTAACGTCGAAAGCTTGGCCTTGGCCTTGTCCACCATACCCGCCGACAGGAATGTGCGGCCGCAACAATGCTGACCCTCCGCCTTGGCGACCAGGTACAGGGTGTAGCCTGCCTTTTTCAGTACGCGCGCCGCAGCATGGGCATTCTCGGATTCAAAGGTGCCATTGAACGTGTCGACGAAAAGCGCGGCGGCCCTGGGTACAGCGGCGATGGCCTCCTGCCGGCTTGAGAACAGCGACGCGTCATGCGACGCCCAGAACGTGTCACCCCGCCAGCGCGGCAAGGGACGCTGCGCGGAAAAGCCGGTGAGCTTTTCGCTCAGCCAGGCCAGGCCCGGCAGACGGTCGCGCAGATTGGCAAGACCCGCGATGCGGCTAACTGCATCGGCATAATCGGGCAGATGCGCCACCAGCCGGTCTTTCAAGGTAAAGCCGTGCCGCGCCTTATAGTGGGACAGAAACTCCACTTTCATTTTCGCCATGTCCACGCCGGTGGGGCATTCGCGGCGACATCCCTTGCAGGAAACGCAAAGATCCAGCGTGTCGTGCATGGCCTGGCTGGTCAGGGCGCCTTCGCCAAGCTGCCCCGACAGCGCCAGCCGCAAGGCATTGGCACGGCCTCGTGTGACATGCTGTTCGTCGCGGGTGACCCGATAGCTGGGACACATGGTGCCGTTGTCGAACTTGCGGCAATGGCCGTTGTTGTTGCACATCTCCGCCGCCTTGGCGAAGCCATGTGCGGCATCGCCGCCGCTGCCGGGTGTCGAGGTTTGTTCGGTGACCGGATCATTCTGCACGTCCCAGTCCGACCAATCCAGCGCGGTCGTCAAAGGCCGCACGGTATAGGGCATTTCGCTGCCCGGCGGAGGAAAGCGGAACAGATTGCCGTCATCCATGCGCGGCGGATCGATGATGCGGTTTGGACTGAGCAGCCCGATCGGATCCATATGGCTCTTGATGGCGCGGAAGGCGTCGTTGATGCGGGGGCCGAACTGCCATTCGATCCATTCGCCGCGGCACAATCCGTCACCATGCTCGCCGCTGAAAGCACCCTTGTACTTGCGCACCAGGGCGCTGGCTTCTTCGGCGATGCTGCGCATCAGGTGCGCGCCACCGCGGCGCATGTCCAGGATCGGGCGCACATGCAGGGTGCCGACGGATGCATGGGCATACCAGGTGCCGTGTGTGCCATGACGTTCAAACACGTCCGTCAGCGCGGCGGTGTAGTCCGCCAGATGCACCAGCGGCACGGCGCAATCCTCGATGAAACTGACGGGCTTTCCGTCGCCCTTCAGGCTCATCATGATGTTGAGTCCGGCCTTGCGCACTTCCCACAGGTTCTTCTGCGGCGCATCCGTTTCCATTTCGACGACACTGCCGGGCAGACCAAGATCGCCCATCAGCGCCACCAGGTCCTTCAGCTTCTTCACCAGCGCAGGCTTGTCCTCGCCGGCGAATTCCACCAGCAGGATTGCCTCGGGCTTGCCGATCAGCGCGGTTTCCATGGTGGGACGGAATGCCGGATTGGACAGCGCCAGTTCGATCATGATGCGATCCACCAGCTCGACCGCGCTGGGGCCCAGCTTGACGATGTGCTGGGCGCTGTTCATTGCGGTGTGGAAGCTGATGAAGTTCACCACGCCCAGCACCTTGTTCTTCGGCAGCGGCACCAGCTTGAGGGTCAACTCCTTGGTGAACGCCAAGGTGCCTTCCGAACCCACCAGCAGCTGCGCCAGGTTCACGCTGCCGTCATTGGTGTAGGGCCGCTCATTCTGGTTGTCGAAAATGTCCAGGTTGTAGCCCGCCACCCGCCGCAACACCTTGGGCCAATTAGCTTCGACCTCGTCTTTATTGGCCACCGCAAGATCGCGCACAAAGGATGCGATCTGGACGCCTCGCCCGCTCAATTCCTTCACCGGCCCAAACGCCACTTCGCTGCCGTCCGACAGCCATGCAGTGGCGCCCAGCACATTGTGCACCATGTTGCCGTAGGCGATGGAGCGCGAGCCACAGCTGTTGTTTCCGGCCATGCCGCCCAGGGTCGCCTGGGCGCTGGTGGAAACATCCACCGGATGCCACAGGCCGTGCTTCTTCAGCGCCGCGTTGAGATGATCCAGCACCAAGCCCGGCTCAACCCGGGCGGTGCGGTTTTCAACATCCACATCCAGGATCGCACGGCGATATTTGCTGTTGTCGATGACAAGGCCTGCGCCCACCGTCTGGCCGCATTGGCTGGTGCCGGCGCCACGCGGCACGATCGGCACTTTCAGGTCGCGGGCAATGTCGATAGCAGCGGCCACGTCGCGATCATTGCGGGGCACGAACACGCCCACCGGCATCACCTGGTAGATGGAGGCGTCGGTGGCATACCTGCCGCGGTCGGCTTCTTCGAACAGCACTTCGCCTTCGGTCTCGGCGCCGAGATGACGCGAAAGCGCATAGGTGATTTCGTTGGAGGCCGCACCGGAAATGGGTTTGTTCAACACGGGAAATCGGGCCTTGGCGCGGCGGGGGTGCCCGCTCTTCGTTTGCAATTCTGTCCTGTAAATCCTAGCATTTTGGACAAAGAACACAAAATTCGCAGGCTCCGATGCTCACGCTCGATTTCCATCCCACCGGCAACCATTTCCTGCAGATTCCCGGCCCCAGCCCGGTGCCCGACCGCATCCTGCGCGCGCTCAGCCTGCCCACCATCGACCATCGCGGGCCCGAGTTCGGCGCACTGGGCCTTAAGCTCACCCAAGGCATCAAGCGCATCTTCAAGACCCAGCATCCGGTGATGATCTATCCGTCTTCGGGCACCGGCGCCTGGGAAGCGGCATTGGTCAACCTGTTCAGCCCGGGCGATCACATTGTGATGTATGAGACCGGTCAGTTCGCCGCCCTGTGGGCGCGGCTGGCGGGACGGCTGGGTCTTTCCACCGAGATCCTGGAATGGAAGGGCGGCGATGCCGATCTGCCCGAAGCACCCGGCTGGCGCCACGGCGTGCAGGCTGCGCTGATCCAGGAACGATTGAGTGCGGACAAGGAGCATCGCATCAAGGCGGTGTGCGTGGTGCATAACGAAACCTCTACTGGCGTGACCTCCGACATTGCGGCGGTACGCAAAGCCATCGATGCCGCCAAGCATCCGGCACTTCTGGTGGTGGACAGCATCTCGGGCCTGGCCAGCGCCGACTATCGCCATGACGAATGGGGCGTAGACGTCACCATCAGTGGTTCGCAGAAGGGATTGATGTTGCCGCCGGGTCTGGGTTTCAACGCCCTGTCACCCCGCGCCATCGAAGCTTCCAAGACCGCCAAGCTGCCCAGGTCCTATTGGGCCTGGGACGAAATCATCGAGATGAACAAGACGGGTTACTTCCCCTATACGCCCGCCACCAACCTGCTTTACGGCCTGCATGAAGCACTGGAGATGCTGGAGGCCGAGGGGCTGGACAAGATCTTCGCGCGCCACAAACGCTGGTCGGCCGGCGTGCGCGGCGCGGTGGAAGCCTGGGGTCTGCCGGTGCAATGCGCCGATGCGGGGCTACATTCACCCATCCTGACCAGCATCATCGTGCCCAAAGGCATCGATGCCGACAAACTGCGCAAGACCATCCTGGAACGTTTTGATCTGTCGCTAGGCGCAGGCCTTGGCAAGATCAAGGGCCGCACCTTCCGCATCGGCCACCTGGGCAACAGCAACGACCTGACCCTGCTGGCCACCCTGGCCGGTTGCGAGATGGGGTTGAAGCTGGCGGGGGTCAACCTGGCCGGCAGCGGCGTGGAAAGCGCCATGGCCTACTT
>CAIUTH010000352.1 GCA_903902075.1 uncultured Alphaproteobacteria bacterium | reverse complement strand
TTGCCTTGAGCGGTTCGCACGGCTAGCGTCCCGGCCGTTCAAAAACGGCTCGTTGCGTGATGAAATTTCTGACAGCCGCGTCTATGGCAGCGCTTTGCCTTTGGCCAATGGCGGCCCTTGCCCAATCTGAACATGTCATCGTTACCGCCACGCGACTTTCGGCGCAGGATGCGGGCAGCAATGTCTCGATCATCGATGCCGCGGCCATCACGGCGCGCAATCCAGCCAGTGTGGTGGATCTGCTGCGCGACCTGCCGGGTGTGTTCGTGCAGCAGTCAGGCGGACGCGGCAGTGTGGTGTCGCTGTTCACGCGCGGCGCCAAGCCCAATTTCACCCTGGTACTGCTGGACGGGGTGAAGGCCAACGACCCCACCAACACCCGCAGCGGCTCCTACGATTTTTCCACCTTGGACCTGAACGACATCGAGCGGATCGAGTTCGTGCGCGGGCCGGCTTCTGCCGTCTATGGCTCCGACGCGGTGGGCGGGGTGATCAATATCATCAGCCAGCGCGGCGGCGAAACGCTGGATGCCGGATTGCAGGCCGAAGGCGGCAGCTTTGGCTATGTGCGGGCGGCAGGACATGTCGGCGGCCCGATTGGCGGCGCGACCGGCAATATCGGCCTGTCCTATACCGACAACGGCATGCCGGTAGAGGGTAGCACCCTGAAAAGCACAGCGCTGGATGGCGCGCTGTCCTTGCCGCAAATCGCCGGCGCCACAATCAATCTCACGGGCCGCTACAGCGACAGCACAGCGACATCTTTCCCAGACTCCAGCGGCGGGCCGCGGCTTTCGGTGCTGCGGACCCTGGATCATCGCGATATACGGGAAGGCGTGCTGGGCGCGCATGCCCTGCGCGGTATCACCGGCTGGTGGAACATGGCGCTGGATTACGGCTTTTACGATCGCAGTTCGGATGCCGTCTCGCCCGGGGTAGCGCCCAGCGCCCAGACCCCGACGGGAATCCCCGCCAACGGCGACAATGCGCGCTTCAGCCGCCATGAAGTGACCTGGACCAACCGGCTGACGCCGCTGCCGGGACTGGAAGCGGCGCTGGGCGTGGACATGCAGGCCGATCACGGCACGGACAATGGCTTTCTGCAGTTCGGCCCGGCCAAATTGCCCACCAGCTTCAAGCTGGACCGCACATTGTGGGCGGGCTTTGCCGAGGCGCGCTACCAGATCGTGCCGCAACTCAGCCTGTCGGCCAGTGGCCGCTATGATGATACCGGCGCCACCCATCATTTCAGCCCGCAATTGCGCGCCGATTATGCGCTGGCCGATGCGGGCACACAGCTCCAACTGTCCTGGGGCAAAGCCTATAAGCTTCCCAGCTTCTATGCCCTGGGCAATCCCATCGTCGGCGATTCCACGCTCAAGCCGGAAGACGCGGAGAATTTCGAAGGCGGCATCACCCAACGCCTGTGGGATTTCGGACGCTGGAAAGTGGAAGCCTATGCCACCAACTATCGCGACCTGATCGACTTCCGTCCCGGCGCGGCGCCCAGGCTGGTCAACCTGTCCAAGGTGCATGTGCGCGGCATCGAGACATCGCTGGAGTTGAATTGGGGTACGCTCAGCGCCACCCCGCGCCTGTCCTACACCAATGCCCGCAACACTTTGACCGGCGCGGCGTTGCGCGATGTGCCGAGCTGGCTGGCCGGTGCGACGGTCAACTGGCAGCCTGATCCCGCCTGGATTGTGAGCTTTGATCTCAACCACACCGGCCGCATGACCGACAACGCCGTACCCACCGGCGATGTCACCCTGCGCGGCCATGAACGCGCCGACCTGGCGGTTTCTTATAAAGTGCTGCCCAACCTGGCGCTGAAGCTGGGGGTCGATAACATTTTCGACCAGCGCTATGAGGATGTGGTGGGCTTTCCGGCCCCCGGCGCGATTGTGCGCGGCGGCATCAGCGCTTCTTTGTAAGGCCGCTCCGGCTCTCGCCTACGCGCCTGTCTTTAATTATTGGGCAGCGGCCCGGCGAGCCGCCCGAGCAGCTTGAAGGCATAGAGCATCACCCGTCCCCGCACCGGACTGGTGGCGCCTGTAATGTCGGGCAGACCGAACGCGCCCAACTGATGCATGGCGCGGTCGTCGCCCTCGTCCGGGTGCATCGCGATCCAATACAGAATTTTCGGAAGTTCGCGCGGCGGGATCACCGCCTGCAGCCGGGCAAACACCAGCCGCGGCACAAAGCGTTCCACCTGTTCCATCTGCATGATGTCGGGGACCGCGGCAACGGCCAGCAGGTTACGCGCGCGTTGGACGGGATCGATGACATTGCCAGGAGACCAGCCTGCCAGGCCGTCACGGATGCGATCCAGCGCGGGAACGATGACGGGATCAGGCGTCTCGTCGCCGCGCGACAAAGGCGAGATGATGCCGTCGTCCGGCGGCAGGCGCTTGAAATCGATACCGTCAATGTCGGCCTGGGTGACGTCCTGCCAGGAGATGGGCGCAGCCTTCGCGTTCGGCGGTGCAGGCGCATAATCGCGGACGCTTCCCACCTCGCGCGTATCTTTGACGGCACTGATGGACGCCAGACTGCGCACCTCAGCCGCCATGCCCACCGCCGCCCACATGCCGATGGACAACAGCAGCCAGGCGCGGCGCGGCGCAAAGGCCTTGTCCCAGCGGAACATGGCGCCCGCCGCAATCGCGCCGGCCACCCCGGTCAGCAGCAATGCGGCAAAATCAAACCCGGCCCGTGACAGACCCGTGCCGGCGGCGGAAAGCTGAAGCGCCTCCACCGCATAACGGCCTGGAAAAAACAGCGAGAGATGCTGCACCCAGGCCGGCAGGCTTTCCAGTTGCACCGCCACCCCGCCGATCATCAGCATGGGCAAGAAGATACATTGGCCTAGCGCCTGCACCGCCGGGACATTGTCCACCAGCATCGCGATGACCAGCCCAAAGCCCAGGAAGGCGAAAGACGCCACGGCAAAAGCGGCCAGCAACCCAAACGGATGGGCGGGCGCGGGCATGCCGAAGGCGAAGGCCAGCGCCAGTTGCAGCAGCGCAGCAGTCACCAGCAGAACGGCGCGCGCCAGAAGAACGCTGGTCAGAAATACCCACACCCGGGCGGGCAACAAGCGATAGCGCCGCCACACCCCGCGCTCGCGCTCGCTGACAATCGTCGTCGGCAACCCAAAACAGGCGCTGCCCAGGATGGTGATGGTGAGAAATTGCCCCAGATGCAGCGCCAGCGGCACCGGATCGCTGCGATAGACCGCCCAGAAGGCCACCAGGAAGATCAGCGGAAACAGATAGCCATACAGGATGGCCATCCGGTTGCGAAAGTTTAGCTTCAGGCCCAGCAGGGTGAGTTGCAGCAGCGCCGTCATTGCGCCGCGCCCGTCAGTTTCAGGATCACGTCTTCCAGACTGTCGCCCGATCCGGAGATCAGCTCGGCGGGTGTACCAGTCGCTACGATCCTGCCGCTCGCGATCACTGCGATGCGGTCGCACAGTTGCGCCGCTTCGTTCATATCGTGGGTCGCCAGCAGCACGGCGCGTCCCGCCGCCCTGATCTCGCGAATTTGGCCGTGCAATTCGCGCCGCATCTGGACATCCAGCCCGGCCGCCGGCTCATCCAGCACCAGCAGTTGCGGATCGCCAACAAAGGCCAGCGCCAGGGCCAGCCGCTG
>CAIUTH010000351.1 GCA_903902075.1 uncultured Alphaproteobacteria bacterium | reverse complement strand
GCAGCACCCGCCCTTATTGGCCTTGCGCCAGGCGATGACACCGCACCCGGTATCGGGGATCGCCCGTTATCTCGCATACGTCCAGACGAACGTACAACGCCGGCCGGCCGCTTTGTGGCGTCCCTGGGTCCTGATCTGGGCAAATTCAACGTGCTGTGGGTGGACTATGCCGCCGCGATCTCTCTGCATCGGGTGGTAACCTCCAATCCGCGGGAGCGGCGATTGCAACGGTTGGCAACACCGACGCCGCTCGATAACCGGATTTCCTTTGGCTGCATCAACGTTCCCAGGAAGTTCTTCGACCTGGTTGTGCAAGCCGCCTTTGCGGGGACAAAGGGCATCGTTTATGTGTTGCCGGACATCAAAACCATGCGCGACGTCTTCCCCACCTATTATGACCCGGATGAACATCCGCAAATGCCAGGCTTGACCCTGCCGGTGCCCACACCTTGAGTCCCAAACTTCGAGCGGAACTGGCAGGTGGTACTAAAGGGCGAAGTAGCAGCCCGTTGCCCTAGGATTTCTGCGCTGCATCCAGTTCAGAACATGGATGTCCGCTTCTGGCGCAAAGCGGACATTTCCCGCAGGGGCGGCACAAGTGGATATTTGGACGAACGGCGCAGTGCAACCGTGGGTGCCACGACTCTTGCTGCTGATCTGTCTTTCCTGAGCATTGGCACGCCGTTGCCAAGCTATTTCTCCACCGCCGTTCCAATATTTGATCCGGATCAATGCACACTCCGCGGCTGCGTAAAAAGTCTGCGTGCAAGGTGCTTGACATCTGAAGCAGACAGGAACGTTGCGATGTCATCGGTCATTGAGATTCTTCATCAAGAGCATAGGAATATTGCTCATCTGCTTAATGCGATGGAAGGTCAGGTGGAATCTCTGGCGACAGCAAGTGAAACGGACTTCGAGTTGCTGAAAAGCATTTCTGACTACTTCTGCGATTATCCAAACAGCTGCCACCACCCCAAAGAAAACGCCATACTGCAAAGGATTAAGGCAAGATATCCTTCTGAAGCGGCGTTCGTGAGTAACCTGGAGAAAGAGCATAGTAATGCACGCGAGCGCGCCTCTCGCTTGCGGGACACCGTCCAGTCCATTTACCAGGACCAGCTTGTGCCCCGGGACAAACTTGTCCGCGCCGCACGAAGTTTTATCGAGGCCGAGCGGGAACACATGAAGATGGAAGAGAACCTGTTCTTCCCTCTTGCGGTCAGCACACTGGATGAAGGTGACTGGAAAATAATCGAAGGCAATATTCGCCAGACGCAGGACCCGATGTTCGGAGATCTTGTAGAGAAGGAGTTTGCGAATCAGCGGGAGTTCTTGCTCCGGTGGTCGCGCGAAGCTGCGTTGAGTTGATTTGCCCCTGCGATGGGGTGGTAACAGGCAGCCTGATGTTCGGTTCGCTTGCACGGTACTTTGCAGTAATCCGTGCTTGGCTTGCTGGACTAGTGTGCCGTCGGATTCTTCCCTATTGCATCAATGGCGAAACGCCCCCGCCCGGGCCCCTTTCTCTTTTTTTACTTGCCTAATGCGCGGCGAGCCACAATCTAGTCGCCATGCACAAACAGGACGCGTACCCCCCGCCTTCAGGCGTGAAAGTCACGGCGGTGCTGGGACCCACCAACACCGGCAAGACCTTCTTCGCCATCGAACGCATGCTGGCCCACAAGTCCGGCATGATCGGCCTGCCGCTGCGCCTGCTGGCGCGCGAGGTCTATGACCGCGTCGTCAAGCTGCGCGGTGCCAGCGAAGTCGCACTGATCACGGGCGAGGAAAAGATCGTTCCCAAACATCCGCGCTTCTATGTCTGTACCGTGGAAGCCATGCCGCTCGACATTCCGGTGGCATGCCTGGTGATCGACGAGATCCAGCTTTGCGCCGATCCCGAGCGCGGCCATGTCTTCACCGACCGGCTGCTGCATGCGCGCGGGGAAGAAGAGACCCTGCTGCTGGGCAGCGACACGATGCGCGGCATCATCCAGCGCTTCATCCCGAAGGCTTGGTTCGTCAGCCGGGCGCGTTTCTCGGACCTAGCTTATACGGGCGCGAAGAAACTGACCCGCCTGCCCCGGCGCTCGGCGGTGGTGGGCTTCTCCGCCGAGGATGTCTATGGCATCGCCGAAGTGATCCGCCGCCAGCGCGGCGGCGCCGCGGTGGTGCTGGGCGCGCTCAGTCCGCGCACCCGCAACGCCCAGGTCGAGCTGTACCAGTCCGGCGACGTGGATTTCCTTGTGGCGACCGACGCCATCGGCATGGGCCTGAACATGGACGTGGACCATGTGGCGTTCGCGGCGCGTGACAAGTTCGACGGCGCGCGCATGCGCCCCCTCGCCCCGGCCGAGATCGGCCAGATCGCCGGCCGCGCCGGGCGCTACATGAATGACGGCACCTTCGGCGTCACCGGCGACTGCGAGCCGTTCGAGGACGATCTGGTGCAGCGGCTGGAAACCCACCGCTATGATCCGGTGCGGGTGCTGCAATGGCGCAACGGCTCGCTGGACTTTCGCAGTCTGGCGAAGTTGAACGAAAGCTTAGACGCCCCGCCGCCCGAACGCGGATTGGTGCGGGCACGCCCCGCCAGCGACGCGGTGGCGCTGCGCATCATGTCGGCCGATGACGAAGTGACGGCACTGGCCACCGCGCGCGATCATGTGGTGCGGCTGTGGGATGTCTGCCAGCTGCCGGACTTCCGCAAGCTTTCCACCGACGAACACGTCAAGCTGGTGCGCAACATCTTCCTGTTTCTCAGCCAGGACGGCGCCATTCCCGACGACTGGCTGGCGCGCCAGATCGCCCGCGCCGATGTGGTGGAAGGTGATGTCGCCACCCTGTCGGGCCGGCTGGCGCAGATCCGCACCTACACCTATGCCGCGCACCGCTCGGGATGGACCCGCGACGGCGCGCACTGGCAGGGCATCACACGCGCAGTGGAAGACCGGCTGTCGGACGCACTGCATGAACGCCTGACCCAGCGCTTCATCGACCGGCGCACCTCCGTCCTGATGAAGCATCTGCGCGATGACGAGTTCGCCAGCCTGGCGCTGGACGAAGCCGGCGGCGTCTCCATCGGCGGCGAAGCGATCGGCAAGCTGGAAGGCTTCCGCTTTGTCCCCGATCCCCGCGCCGTGGGCATTCACGGACGCACCCTGCGCGCTGCCGCGCTCAAGGGCCTGGAAAGCGAAATAGCGTCGCGCAGCACCGCGCTGGCCGCCGCCGGGGATGCCGCGATCACCCTGAGCGAGCACGGCAAGCTGTGGTGGGACGGCGCCATAGTCGCGCGGCTCGCACCCGGTCCCTCGCCGCTTGCGCCCGTTGTGCAGATGCTGGCCGACGAGCATGTGAAGACCGAAGGCTTGCAGGCGCGGCTGGATTCCTGGATGACGGCGCGCATCACCGCGCGGCTGGGACCGCTGCTGGCGCTGCGGGATGCCGCTGAAGCCCGTACCGGCACACAAAGCGCCCTGCCAGGCGAAGCGCGCGGCATCGCCCACCAGCTGGCCGAGAAATTCGGCAGCCTGGATCGCAAGACCTTGCCCTTGCCGGAAAAGATCGGACCGCAGATCCGCGCCCTGCGCCCTTTCGGCGTGTGGTTCGGCCGGCGCACCGTCTACCTGCCCAAGCTGCTGCGTCCCGACGCGGCGGGCCTGCTGACCTTGCTGTGGGGCGTTTGGACCAAAAAAGAGTTTCCGCCTGCCCCGCCCGCGCCCAGCCTGACATCCTTTGCCATCGACTCTTCGAATGAAAGTGGGGGCAACGACACCGCCTCGCTGCAGGCCGCGGGCTTTGCCGTGTTTGCCGGCCGCGCCATCCGCTTCGATATGCTGGAGCGTCTGGAAGACGAGCTGGAAAAAGCCCTGGCCAGCGGCAGCGATGCCGAGACGTTGCACACCCAGATCGTGTCGCTGCTGGGCAGCGGCAAGGACGAAGCGCGCAGCGTGCTGGCCGCATTGGGCTGGCAGACGGTGGAGGTCGCGGGCGCCAAGCCAGTGTGGCGGCGCGTGAAGGAAAGGCGGCCGCGCCGCCACGATCCGCGCGCCAGGCCGAAGCGGCCCGAGCCGCCGCCCGATCCCAACTCCCCTTTCGCGGGTCTGGCCGCGCTCCGCCTGCGATGAGCCGTCTTCGATGAGTCGTCTGGACAAATGGTTGTTCTGCGCCCGCTTCTACCGGACCCGCGGCCTGGCCCAGGCCGCCGCCGCCGCTGGCAAGATCCGGCTCAATGGGGTGCGTCAGGACAAGCCGGGCCATGCCGTGAAGCCGGGCGATGTCGTCACCCTGGGCAAGGGCGCCGATATCCTGGCCGTCAGGGTCCTGGCGCTGGCTGAGCGCCGGGGACCGGCCCTGGAGGCTCAAAAGCTCTATAAGATCGTCGAATAGATGCAAGTCATTCGCAACAACACTGCGGCCTCAATTTGCTTGCCTCGAGGGCCAACGCGCCGTAAGCACAGCCCGTTTTCGCCGTTTTGGAGCCTGCCCGCATGACCTATGTCGTCACCGAAGCCTGCATCAAGTGCAAGTTCATGGACTGCGTCGAGGTCTGCCCGGTGGACTGCTTCTACGAGGGCGAAAACATGCTGGTGATCAGCCCGGACGAGTGCATCGATTGCGGCGTTTGCGAGCCGGAATGCCCCCCGGAAGCCATCAAGGCCGACACCGAATCGGGCCTGGAAAAGTGGCTGTCGGTGAACGCCGAATACGCCAAGACTTGGCCCAATATCGCCCAGAAGGGCGAAGCCCCGGCCGACGCCAAGGAAATGCAGGGCGTGCCGGACAAGTTCGAGAAGTTCTTCTCCCCCAACCCGGGCACGGGTTCCTAGGCCCGTCCCGCCCCGGTTGTGTTCTGCACACAGAACAACCCGGGCAAATGGTTGAATTGGCTGCCCTTTCGGATACGTTAAATTAACGACGCTATTTCAATGGGATGGCGCGGTTTTTTCTTCCATTTTCGCACATTCTCTGATAGCTTACTGGTCGTTCAGAACCGTGACGAATGCGTGCCATCCGGCGCCCCACCGGTGGATCACCCCATGCTTTGTCCGCATAGGAAGAAAATATGACCGCCCTCAAGACGCCCCCCGCAAAAGCTGCGGCCCCCGCCGCCCCGGCCAAGAAGGTGCCTGCCAACTCGAACAAGAAGCACGAGTTCAAGACCAACGATCATGTCGTCTATCCCACCCACGGCGTCGGCAAGGTTGCCGGCATCGAGGAAAAGGAGGTCGCCGGCACTCGCCTGGAACTGTTCATCATCGAGTTCGAGAAGGACAAGATGACCCTGCGCGTCCCCACCCTGAAGGCCAAGGCCGTGGGCATGCGCAAGCTGTCGTCGCCCGAAGTCGTCACCGGCGCTCTCAACACCTTGAAGGGCCGCGCCCGCATCAAGCGCACCATGTGGTCGCGCCGCGCCCAGGAATACGAAGCCAAGATTGACTCCGGTGACTTGGTGTCCATCGCCGAAGTGGTGCGCGACCTGCACCGCGCCGGCGGCCAGCCGGAACAGTCCTATTCCGAGCGTCAGTTGTATGAAAAGGCCTTGGCCCGCATGGCCCGTGAAGTCGCCGCCGTCGAAAAGACCGACGAGCCGACCGCGGTCAAGCGCGTCGAAGGCATGCTGACCAAGAAGGCTGCCTAGCCAACAGAATTGCGACCCTCTATCGCAAACGGAAGAGCCCGGCAGAGATGCCGGGCTTTTTCTTTGCCTATTTGGGCGCGTTGATCGCCAGCTGAGCGGCGAAAGCCCGTTTGTAGGCGGGCCGCGCTTCGCCACGCGCGACATAGGCGGCCAGGTTGGCATATTCATCCAGCAGGCCCGAGCTGCGCAGCCGCAGCAGCACGGACGCCATCATCAGATCGCCGGCGCTGAAAGCCCTGTCGAGCCATTCCTTGTCGCCCAGGTAAGTGGAGAGCTGCTTCAGGCGGTCGCGGCAGCGATCCTTCACCAGCGGCAGGCGTTCGACTGTCCAGCCCTTATCGCCTTCCAGCAGCCGGGTGTTCTGCAGTTCCAGGATCGGCGGCTCGACGGTGTTGACCGCCGCGAACATCCAGGTGACCGCGCGCGCCCGGCCATCGGCATCGTCCGGCAACAAGCCCTTATGGCGCTGGGCAATATGCAGCACGATGGATCCGGTCTCGAACAGG
>CAIUTH010000350.1 GCA_903902075.1 uncultured Alphaproteobacteria bacterium | reverse complement strand
TGCCGGTGGGATCGCCGTATGGTGTCACCGAAGGGCCGTCGCGCGCGATCACGTCGCGCAGCTTGTCGCCCACGATGCGGGCAACTTCATACATGGTGGGCGCGGCATGCAGGTCATGGGCGTAGCCGGTGCCCAGCGCCTCGCGCAGCTGGGTGGTCACCGACTGGGTGGTGGCAAGGTTGCCTGCCGACAGGATGGCGATGACGCGCGATCCCGGCTGGCTGATCAGTTCGAACTTGCGGACCCGCGCCACCTGGTCCACCCCCGCGTTGGACCGCGAATCCGAAGCCAGCACCAGGCCGGCCGGCAGCACGATACCCAGGCAATAGGTCATGGAGGATGCCCCTCTTTTATTGGCCGAGCCCCACCCGGCAGGGGAGAGTTTGGACAGGCCGGGCGGGACAGTGCAAGGTCCGTAGCGGGGAAAATCGGCTCAGCCTCGGGGAATGCTGTCATGGAAAGTGCGGATTATCTCGACGATATCGTCGCCACCGTACACCTCGACATGGAAACCCATCTGGGGCGGGGCAAAGTCGCCGACTACATCCCGGCGCTGGCGCGGGTGGACCCCAGGAATTTCGCGATCGCCATCGCCACCTGTGACGGACGCACCGCCGGCGCAGGCGGAGTGCATGTGCCTTTTTCCATCCAGAGCATATCCAAGATTTTCACCCTGACCCTGGCGCTGAACAAGCTGGGCGCCAATCTGTGGGAGCGGGTCGGGCGCGAACCGTCGGGCTCGCGCTTCAATTCCATCGTGCAGCTGGAGGCCGAGAAGGGGATTCCACGCAATCCGCTGATCAATGCGGGTGCGGTGGTCATCACCGATTCCCTTCTGAAGGGCGGCGATATCGAGGCGACCATCGCCGAGATCCTGGGCTTCATGCGCAAGCTGGCCGAAGATCCCGCCATCGTTATCGACGAGGAGGTGGCGGAGTCCGAAGCCGAGACCGGATTTCGCAATGCCGCGCTGGCCAATTTCCTGCGCGCCAACGAAAATCTGCGCAGCAAGGCCGAGGATGTGCTCAAGGTCTATTTCAACCAGTGCGCCATCCGCATGAATGCGCGCCAGCTGGCCCGTGCCGGACTGTTCCTGGCCCATGCCGGACAGGATCCCTTGAACCACGCCCGCGTCACCACCCCGTTCCGCGCCAAGCGCATCAACGCGATCATGATGACTTGTGGCCATTACGACGCCTCGGGCGACTTTGCCTGCCGCGTGGGTCTTCCGGGCAAGAGCGGGGTGGGCGGCGGCATCCTGGCCATCGCGCCGCGCAAGGCGTCGATCTGCGTGTGGTCGCCGGGGCTGAACGCGCAAGGAAATTCGCTGGTCGGTTCGATGGCGCTGGAACGGCTGTCGGCGCTCACCGGCTGGTCGGTGTTCTGATCGCTATGAGCACACCGGACACCGAGTTTTATGTCTGCTGCTTCTGCATGAAGCAGATAAGACCGAACAATTCCGATCCCATGGAGATTGCTCTCGTTTCACGCGGCTTAGCGGCAGACGTTGAGGCCGGACCGCAAGGCCTTTATTACCATTACATTTGTTTGCGCGAGCGTGTTTCGCCGGATGTGCCATTAATTGGCGGCGATGATCGAACGGATGAATTGGAATTCCGGAGACACAATCCTTAATTGACAGAACCTAGCCGCTGCGGGATGCCCGCCTATCTAGCGATAGCGCGCCGCCGCATGCTTGTGCGACAGGTTGGGTGACATCTTCAGCCTTGCCGCTTCCGCATCCGCCAGATCCTGCGCATCGGGCAGGGAGGGGATGGTGATGCGTTCGCCCATGTCCAATCCCTTGAGTGCGGCATCCACCATCTCGTCCACCTCCATCACCCGTTCGGGCGGCAGCTTGTCGACATCGGCGCCGGCGCGTTCCCAGATTTCGGTGCGGGTAGCGCCGGGCAGCACGGCCTGGATGGTGACGCCATTGTCGTTCAGGTCCTTGGTCAGCGCCTGGGACAGGGCCAGCAGATAGGCCTTCGACCCGCCATAGACGCCGTTGAAGCGTTCGGGATTGACCGAGGTGATGCTGCACATGTTCACGATGGTGCCGCGCTTGGCGGCGACAAAGGCGCGGCCCGCCGCCAGCGCCAGCCGTGTCGCGGCCGTGATGTTGAGGGCGATGATGTTTTCGATGGTGCCCAGGCTGGTGTCCAGGTGCCGTTCCATCGTGGCGATGCCGGCGTTGTTGAGGAAGAAGCTGATCGACGCATCGCTCTCGAGCTTTTTCTCGATGCGCGCGACATCGTGGCTTTGTGTCAGATCTGCGGCAAGCACTTCGGACACGGCGCCGTCCTGGTGCAATTGCTCCGCCAGGGCGGCCAGTCGCGTCTTGTCGCGCGCGACCAGCACCAGGTCATAGCCGCGTTTGGCCAATCGCTGGGCATAGACTTTGCCGATGCCGGTGGAAGCGCCGGTGATCAGGGCCTTGGGTCGGGTCATGACGAAAACTTGAGGCCCGGCGGGCGGCTTTGCAAGCCCGCCCCGGCATGCGAGGTTTCGCGCGGGTTTTCGAAACGAGTCCCATGCGCCGCCTCCTGCTTTCCATTTTCCTGCTGTTGCTGCCGCTACAGGCCCAGGCCGCGGGCAAGCAAGGCCTGTGGACCGTCACCACCATCTGGCGGTTCGGCATGGACAAGGTGCCGCCGGCCATTGTCGCGCTCGCCCGGCAGCAGGGCCTGAAGCCCCCGGTCAACGGCCAGCCTTTCGTTCATCACATCTGCATGACCCCGTATGAGGTCGATGGCCGCCAGCCGCTGCATCTCAACAGCCGCGACCTGGACTGCAGCTTTCGCACCGTCAGCATGCGCCGCGGCGTGATGGTTACCGAAAGCATCTGCCATGGCCCCCTGGAAGGCGTTACCCGCGGCCAGGTCACCTGGCGCGACAACACCCATTTCGAGGGCAGCACCGAGTTCAAGGGCAAGTATCGCGGCGATCCGGCCCGCATGAGTTCCACCTTCAGCGCCGATTGGGCGGGCGATGATTGCCGGGGCGTGCGCCCCTATGTGGCCCAAAATAATTGACAGGCTGATCCGGCCTGTCAGATTTGCTGTATAACAAAGACCTCAGAAGGGGAAATCACATGACGCGCAAGCTCGCTTCGACCCTCATTGCTGCAACTATCCTCATGCCTGCTGCCGCCCTGGCGGCGCCACACGGCAAGCCAGGCCTTTGGAACATCACTACCACCATGCAGATGGCCTCGATGCCCAAGATGCCGCCCGAAATGATGGAGATGATGAAGAAGCGGGGCATGAACATGCCCATGCCGGGCCAGCCCATGACCAGCCAGATGTGCATGACGGCGGAGCAGGCGGCCATGGACAAGCCGCCGAACATGGACCGTGAAGGCGTGAAGTGCACGCCCCATGTCCTCAGCCAGACCTCCAGCTCGGCGAACACCGAGATTGTCTGCCACGGCATGATGGAGGGCACAGGCCGTTCCCAGATCAGCTGGCGCGGCGACACCCATTATGAAGGCACCTACAATTTCACCGGCAGCATGCATGGCCAGCCCAACAATATGAGCAGCAGCTACAAGGGTGATTGGGTGAGCGCCGATTGCGGTTCGGTCAAGCCGTTCAGCGGCAAGATGCCGTCCATGGCCGGGAGGCCGCCGGCTCCTCACTGATGGATTGCTCCCTTGATGGATGACGTTGCGGCGCTGGCCGGTCTGCTGCGCCAAAGCCGGCGCACGGTGGTCTTCACCGGCGCCGGCATGTCCACCGAATCCGGCATTCCGGATTTTCGTTCGCCGGGCGGCATCTGGACCAAGATGATGCCGGTGCAATTCCAGGATTACATTTCCGATCCCAAGGCTCGGCGCATCTCCTGGCAGCGGCGCTTCGAAATGGAAGACACCTGGAATGCGACCTTGCCCAATGACGGCCATCGCGCCGTGGCCGAACTGGTGGCCATCGGCAAGGTCAGCCATGTCATCACCCAGAATATCGATGCCCTGCACCAGGCCGGCGGTGTGCCGGATGATCGTGTGATCGAACTGCATGGCAGCACCCGCTACGCCAAGTGCCTGGACTGCGGCCTGCGGGTGGAGATTGCCGATATCCGCGCCCATTTCGACGCCAATGGAGATGCGCCCGATTGCGCCGCTTGCGGCGGCATCGTGAAGACCGCCACCATCTCCTTCGGCCAGCCCATGCCTCAGGACGAGATGACCCGCGCCGAGGCGGCGACCCTGGCCTGCGACCTGATGCTGGTGCTGGGTTCCTCCCTGACGGTCTATCCGGCCGCCAGCTTCCCGCTGCTGGCCAAACGCAACGGGGCCGGGCTGGCGATCCTGAACCGGGACGAAACCCCGCAGGACCCTTTTGCCGATCTGGTCACAAACGCCGAAATAGGCCCCACAATGCGGGCAATTGTTCAGGCTTTATAAGCGGGTTGCCCGTACCTATATGATCGCTAGACTAAGCCAACCCCCGAATCCGGAGACTTGCCCTTGCGCCGCGCCGACGAAGAAAATGACGAAAAAGACGAAGACAAGTCCAAGGCCCCGGAACCGCAATCCTCCGAGATCGCCAAGGCGCTCTACAAGTCGCGCACGGTCCTGATTTTCGGCGAAGTCGACATGAAGATGGCCGAGCGGGTCACCGCCCAGCTCCTGGCCTATGCCGAGAGCGAAGGCGATATCCGCGTCATCGTCAATTCGCCGGGCGGCCATGTGGAGTCGGGCGACACCATCCACGACATGATCCGCTTTGTCGGCAACCGGGTGAAGATGATCGGCACCGGCTGGGTCGCATCCGCCGGCGCGCACATCTATCTGGGCGCGAAAAAGGAAAACCGCTTCTGCCTGCCGTTCACCCGCTTTTTACTGCACCAGCCCTTGGGCGGCGTGCGCGGCCAGGCCAGCGACATCACCATCGAGGCCGAGGAAATCCTCAAGATGCGTGCCCGCCTGATCAAGGAAATCTCGGACGAGACCGGCCAGCCTTATGAAAAGGTCGTGAGCGACACCGAGCGCAATTTCTGGATCGGCGCGGAAGACGCGGTTGCCTACGGCCTCGTCGCAAAGGTCATCAGTCGCGCCAGCGACGTGTGATCGATGGCCGTCCCGTCACCATGGTGGCGTGGCGCGGCGATCTATCAGGTCTATGTCCGCAGCTTTTGCGACGGCAATGGCGACGGGCAGGGCGACTTTGCCGGCCTGACCGGAAAGCTGGATTACATCAAGTCGCTGGGCATGGATGCGATCTGGCTGTCGCCGATCCATCCTTCGCCCGACCGCGACTGGGCCTATGACGTTTCCGACTATGAAAACGTCCATTCCGATTATGGCGCGTTGCAGGATTTCTCCGCGCTGGTGGATGCCGCGCATGCGCGTGGGCTAAAGATCATCCTGGACGAGGTGCTGGCGCATACCAGCGACGAGCATGCCTGGTTCGCCGCCAGCCGCGACGGCGATGCGGCTAAGAAAGACTGGTATGTCTGGGCCGATCCGAAAGACGACGGCACCGTGCCCAACAACTGGCTGTCGGTGTTTGGCGGCCCGGCCTGGTCCTACCAGCCAGCGCGGCGGCAATATTATCACCACAAGTTCCTGCGCCAGCAGCCCAAGCTGAACTGGACCAATCCGGACGCGCGCGAAGCGGCCCTGAAGGTGCTGGATTTGTGGCTGGACCGCGGCGTGGACGGCTTCCGTCTGGATGTC
>CAIUTH010000349.1 GCA_903902075.1 uncultured Alphaproteobacteria bacterium | reverse complement strand
TCGCTTTCCAGCGTGATGCGCGCGGTGACGTCTTCATACAGGAACGTCAGGCCGCCAAAAGGATGGGGCTGGTTGACGACGCGGATGGTCTGGCCGCCCGGCATGTGCCAGGTCTCTTCGCCGGCGCTTTCGCGATGGCCGTCGGCATAGAGCGTCTGGCGTGAACGCTTCCAGGCCTGGTAATCGCGCTGCTCCGGCAGCTTCCGCGCATCGCGCAGCCTGTCCAGGATCTCGCCATCGGAGGGATGCTTGTCCAGGAAGTTCTCCGGCAATCCCCACAGCTTCACGAATGCCTTGTTGTAGAAGGCCAGCTTCTGGTCCTTGCCGAAGATCGCCACCGCGGTCTGCAGCTTGTCCAAGGTGTCGGCATGGGCGTCGGCATGCTGCTGCAGCCTGGCTTCGGCGGCGGCGACTTCGGTCACGTCTACGGCGGTGCCGATGACGCCGGCATCGCCCAGCGGGATTTCGGTGAAGGACAGTGCGCGGCGCTGGCCGCTGACCACCGAGAAGCGGCGCGATTCCTGCGTGGCGTTCCGGGCGCGCGCGTCGGCCGCCAGTTCGCGTTCGGACTTGTCCAGCGCCACCTGGTCGCGACGCGCGCTTTCCAGGTCGGCGGCACCGGCACCCTTCAGGAAGGCATGGTTGCCCCAGGCCAGCGCCAGGCCCTTGTCGCGCAGCCAGATGGGAATGGGCAGCGCATCCAGGATGGCGCGGTAGTCGGCGCCCTGTTCCACGGTGCCGACGGCAGGCTCGGCGATCCACACCGCCGCCATGCCGCCGACAGCGCGGCCGCGCGCCATCAGTTGCTGTCCGTGGCTGTCATGCACCGCCAGCTGGAACGCGGCGCCGCGGTCCGACAGGCCGTCGATGGCGCCTGACAGGGCCAGGGCATCGGAACCCTTGAGGCAGGACTGCAGCAGTTCGTCGCCGCCGCCATAAGAGAAGGGGCCCGAACCATCGCGGCCCCACACCACCAGCGCTTCGCGGCTGGCGCTCAGCAATGCGTCGCGTTCGCCCAGTGCGGCCTTGGTCTTGGAACCGACGGCGCGCAGCGAGCGGCGCAACCGGCGGGCATCGCGCTGTTCCGCCAGCGCCCACAGCCCCGCCGCGACGGCCAGCGCCACGCCGCCACAGGCCAGCGCCGACAGGACCACGATATTGCCGTTCTGAAGGGACAAGGCCGCGGACTGTGCGTCCGCGGCGAGGGCAGGAGTGGGCAGGAGGGCAAAAGGCGCGGAACCCAGCAGGAGACCCCGCCAGACCCGTCCGAATGCCCCCGGCCTTCTGCCCTGTCCCAGTTTGGGACGCATCCGCCAGCCCCCGTTAACGACCCGCCTTTCGGGCGAATCACATATGAATCAACAAGATAGCTGGCGAGTCTGACTCCGACTAGGGATTGTGGTTAATAAATTCCTAAAAACGAGATGCAGCTCACAGGCCCATATTTTGCGGCCTGTGGATATTTTGTGAGTCAAATCAAAAAGTTAACGAGACCTTACCGGCGGTTCCGGCGACCGAGGCCAAGAGGTTGGGCAAGCACGAAAAAAGGCGCGC
>CAIUTH010000348.1 GCA_903902075.1 uncultured Alphaproteobacteria bacterium | reverse complement strand
TCGTTGAAGCCGATGGCGGTGAATTCTTCCGACGGGCCGGCGGCGCCGCTGGCGGTGGAGACGGTGACCTGGCCGTTCAGCCAGGCAAAGTCATGCACGGCGGGCGAATAGCTGGAGAACCAGTACTGGCCATAGTCCTGGCCCTTGTAGGTGGCGTGCGCCAGGACGCCGGCACGGTCGAAACGGGTGCCGCGATAAAAGCCGCCTTCGCCCGGCAGATAGACCTTGGCCGAGACGATGCCGTTGGTGATGTCCTTGTGGGGCAGCCCGTCCAGGGTGCTGGCCGGGATGATGCTGGAAGCGGGCGGGGCCGGCGGGCTGGTCTGGGCCGAAGCAGCCATGCTGAGGATCGCCACAGAACCCATTGCGGCCAAAGCGAATTTTGACGTTTTGCTGGACATTCTCTACCCCTTTTGCTTCCCCGGCCGTCCCCTTGTATGAGGGACTGTTGCCTTGATCCTCACCTTATATAGCAGAACATGAAACGCGTCCTCATCACTTCCGCCATTCCCTATGTCGCCGGGGTCAAGCACCTGGGCAACCTGGTCGGGTCCATGCTGCCGGCCGACATCTTCGCCCGGTTCTGCCGTAGCCGCGGCTATGACACCTTGGCGATCTGCGCCACCGACGAGCATGGCGCGCCGGTCGAACTGGCGGCGCTGGAGGAGGGCACGCCGGTCGCGGACTATGCCGCCAAGTGGCACAAGGTGCAGAAGGAGCTGGGCGACCGGTTCGCGCTGAGCTGGGACAATTTCGGGCGTTCGTCTTCGCCGCAGAACCATGAGCTGACGCTGCATTTCGCGCGGGCGCTGTGGAAGAACGGATTCCTGGAAATCCGTGTCACCAAGCAGGCCTATTCGCCCACCGACAAGCGCTTCTTGCCCGACCGTTATGTCATCGGCACCTGTCCGCATTGCGGCTATGACCGGGCGCGCGGCGATCAGTGCGAGAACTGCACCCGGGTGCTGGATCCCATCGACCTGATCAAGCCGCGCTCGGCGGTGTCGGGCGCCGCCGATATCGAGATCCGCGATTCCACCCACCTGTTCCTGAAACAGTCGCAATTCTCCGACAGGCTGCGGACCTGGATCGACAGCCACAAGAATGACTGGCCGTCGCTGGTGACCTCCATCGCCTACAAGTGGCTGGACGAGGGGTTGCAGGACCGCGGCATCACGCGCGACCTGGAATGGGGTATTCCGGTGCCGGACGACATTGCCGATGGCCAGCTCAAGGGCAAGGTCTTCTATGTTTGGTTCGATGCGCCGATCGAGTATATCGCCGCGACCAAGGAATGGGCCGACAACAACGGCAAGGGCGATGCCTGGAAAGACTGGTGGTACGGCGATGCGGCCAAGGACGTCACCTATTGGGAATTCATGGGCAAGGACAATGTGCCTTTCCACACGGTGGGTTTTCCGGTGACGATAATGGCCTCGGGCGAGCCCTGGAAGCTGGTGGACCGGCTGAAGGGCTTCAACTGGCTGAACTATGACGGCGGAAAGTTCTCGACATCGGGCAAGCGCGGCATCTTCATGGACGCGGCGCTGGACGTGGCGCCTGCCGATTACTGGCGCTACTACCTGATCGCCAACGCGCCCGAAGGCAGCGACAGCAATTTCACCTGGGAACAGTTCGCCGGCATCATCAACAAGGACCTGGCCGACGTGCTGGGCAATTTCGTCAACCGCGTGACCAAGTTCTGCGTGGCGCGGTTCGACGGACAGGTGCCGGGCGAAGGCGAGTATGGCGAGGATGAAAAGGCGCTGATCGCCGAACTGGACCGCCGCTTTGCGCAATATGCCGATTTCATGGAAGCAGCCGATTTCCGCAAGGCGATGGGCGAGATGCGTGCCATCTGGGTGGCGGGCAATGAATATATGACCCGCGCGGCGCCCTGGACCCACATCAAGACCGACCGCGCCAAGGCGGCGGTGGGTGTTCGCATGGGGCTGAACCTGATCCACCAGTTCGCGCACCTCGTCTGGCCGGTGATGCCGGATTTCGCCAGGACCATCCATGAGTGCATCCAGCCAGTGGGCTATCGCGGCGGGGTGATCCCGTTCCCCGATGCACCGATGGCGGAACTGCTGGACGACCTGACGCCGGGCCAGCCGATCAAGGCGCCGGAGGTGCTGGTGACCAAGATCACCGATGAGCAGGTTGCGGAGTTGAAAGCACGCTTTGGTGGCGCCGGCGCGTAGTCATTAGGCGGCCGCGTCTGCCAATTTAAGGTTGCCGTGTTGGCGCTCAGGGCGCCAGCGGCTCCCAGCCGTTTGTGCTCAGTGCTTCCAGCGGTGAAAAGCGGATCTTGTAATCCATCTTCTCGCTGCCGCGCACCCAATAGCCCAGATAGACGTAAGGCAGGTTCTGTTCCCGCGCCGCGCGCACATGATCCAGGATCATGTAGGTGCCCAGGCTCCGCGCTTCCTCGCCCGGATGGAAGAAGGAATAGACCATGCTGAGGCCATCCTTCAGCCGGTCGGTGAGGGCGCAGGCGACGAGCGTGCCGTCTTCCGCGCGGTATTCCACGATATGGGTGTCCACCGGCGTTTCCTCGACCATGGCGACATAGTCGAACAGGCCCATGTCGCTCATGCCGCCGCCGGGATGACGCGAGTCCAGGTAGGTGCGCAGCAACGCGAATTGTTCGCGGGTGGCTTCGGCCGCCACTTCGGCGCGATTCAGGTCCTGGTCGCGGCGCAGGATGCGCTTTTGGTTGCGGCTCGCGGCGAATTCCCCGGCGCGGATGCGCACCGATACGCAGGCCGCGCAGCCCTCACAGGCGGGGCGATAGGCGATGGACTGGCTGCGGCGGAAACCGGAATGGGTGAGGGCTTCGGACAAGGGCTGGGCCAGGTTGCCGCCCAGCCGGGCAAAGACCTTGCGTTCGACGCGGCCGGGCAGATAGGGGCACGGCCCGCCTGGGGTCAGAAAGAATTGCGGTATGCGTGTGCTGCGCTGGTCGGTCACGTCTGGTCTGTCGCTCGCAAAAGCCTGCCCGTCTTGGGCCAAGTATGGCGGCCTTCGCGCCGGAGTGAAGCGGATTATTCGCTGGAGCTGCGCGTTTTTCGCTTGCAGGAACGGTCTGAACGCTCGCGAAGCTGTCCCGGCTTACAGTCCAGTATGGGGCGGAATGGGCGGGGCTTCGCGCATCAGCAGGATGGAGAGGCGGCGATTGGCCGACGCGTTGGGGTCTTCGGGCAGCAGCGGTTCGGACCCGGCCTTGCCCGCGACTTCATAGATGCGGTCACTGCCAAGGCCGCCGGTCTGTAGCAGGGTACGGGCCTGGTTGGCGCGGCTGGCCGACAATTCCCAGCTTCCGCCGGTGGCGGCGCTGTCATTGCCGCCGGTATGGCCGGCGATCGAAACCCGGTTGGGCAGTGTGGCGACGATGGCGCCCACCGCGGCCAGAAGCTTCTTGGTGTAGGGCATAGGCTCGTTGGAGCCGTTCTGGAACATGGGACGGCCGTCCTGGTCCACCAGCTGGATGCGCAGACCCTGCGGTGTGTTCTCGGTGATGACCTGGTGCGAGAGGTTGGCGATGTCGGGGTTGTTCTGCACCGCCTGGTGGATCGCTTCGGCGGCATGCGCGAAGTCGCCGTCCTGGCCGGCTTTGCCGTTCGCCGCGGCGTCGGCATCACTGCCGGCGCCGCCTTGGGATGAGCCGTTGGTCAGGCCTTTGGCCGCAGAAGGCGGCGAGGGCGGGGACTGTTTCTGCATGACGGATTGGGCGCCACCGGCATGGGCGCTGTCTTCGCCCATCACCTTGCCGCCCAAGACGCCGCCCGAGCCGGACACGGTCTGGGCGATGGACTGGGGTGCGAAATAGTCGGCAATGCCGCGTTTCTGCTCCGGAGTGGTGGTGTTGATCAGCCACATCAGCAGGAAGAAGGCCATCATCGCGGTCACGAAGTCCGCATACGCGACCTTCCAGGCGCCGCCGTGATGGCCGCCATGTCCGCCTTTTTTGATGCGTTTGATAACGACCGCGTTGTCGCCAGCCATGCCCGCCACCTGATTAAACCCTGGTCGGCCCTTGCGGTCTTTTCGCCGCGTCGCCTAACCTTCGAGCGATAATGCACAAGCCCCATTAACCGAGTGTGAAATGGAGCCCGTCGAAGGTGGTAAATGGAC
>CAIUTH010000347.1 GCA_903902075.1 uncultured Alphaproteobacteria bacterium | reverse complement strand
CTGGTTACGTGCTGCATCGCGCCCAACCGGTCACCGATGCTGAGGAAGAACATCGGCGCCTCCAGCAGGAAGTCGCGAAACAACCTTGGCTTTTGCTCATCGATAAGCCCGTTATAGGCGGCATCATAGATCTGCATGATGCGCACCACCTCGTCCGCGGCGAGCTTCGCATTACGGATGACAGCCCGCTTGCTGTCTGCAAAAAAACTCTTCTGCTCGCTGGAAGCATGGCCGGAAGGCTGAATGGAGCGGATTTCACGCAGCGTCTGAACGAGTTCGGGCCAGAATTCATCCAGCGTCCACTTGTAATAGATGAACCCCCGCCAGCTGAACACACCTTCGTTGAAATCCACTGGTTGCATGTCCAATGTCAGGCGCAGCGGTTCCAGCTTCTCACTCACGTCATTGGACAGCAGGGCGGAAACCATCTTGCTCGTCGAATGAGCGTGCGTGCCAGTTGCCGCGCCCTGCGCCATCATGGTCAGGCGCTTCATTTCCTTGACGGCATAGGCGTGAATCCGCTGCTGATCCGATGGCGAGATATCGAAGTAGCTCGAATCCGGCTCGATTCCATTGGCACGCAATTGCTCACGTAGCATGAACGGATCAAGTGACGGAATCCGGTCCATCAGGATCAACGTGGTCCGGTCGCGTTCATAGGCGCCATCATCCTCGTAGTTGCCGACCTGCCGCAGAAGTTCCTCAAATCCCCGCTGTTCTACGAAAAACGCCTGCCCGCCAAGCTTCAGATCGGTTTTCTGGAAAGGAATGATGATCTTGGTGGCGACGGAACGGTCAGCCGCAAAAAGTTCTGTTTCATTCGCCCGCAATCGGTGTTTCAAGACAATCGCGCTGTTCAGGGCGCGAGATTCGAACAGAGGATTACTTTTATGGTTCTCATTGCCGGCCTGGGCCAGCGCGATGGCGCAAAGGTTCAGCACCCGGCTGGACGAAGCGGCACCCAGGGAAGTCAGACTCCGTATGACACGATCACCCCGCATGGTCAGAACCCACCCGCATTCGTGGTCGCCAGATGCTGTACCAGAATGCCATCGGCTTCATGGCTCAAGACGTGGCCCGTAGCCTTGCCGAAGCGAACGATCGTTCCCACGGCTGGACGCGCCGACGTACGCATCTGCACCTGGCGGCAACTGTAGCTCGCGATAGCGCAGGGATGAACCTGGCCATTGCAGTCTTTGAAAACTCCGGCGTCCATAAGCGAACCGTCCTGAGTGCTCGGCGTGTCGGCGTAGATCCAGCGTGACAGACGATTCAAGATTTCCGCGCTGCCTTCCAGCGGGGCAAGAAATTCGATGCCTAGCTGACCTTCGCTAAACCAGGCGCTGACGCCTTCGATGTCACCCAGCCCATCCAGACGCAACACGACGTAAGTGTGCCTGGGCGGAGGTTCAGCACAAACGATGCCGGCGCCGGTCGCCGAAAGATTGATGACCAGGCAATCCAGAACATCTTCTTCGGCAGGGACGATGAGCGATCCGGCCAAGGCCGTCTCGATACGGGCGCTAACGCGCTGGCAAGAAGCCAGTTTTCTTTCAAGCATGAATACCCGCCCGTCACGCGACAGTTGCGCTGAAATAGTGATGCACCGGTACTGCGGGGGGCCAGCGCCGTGTCCGGATAATGCCGTACAGTGCAAACATTGCTGCCGCCGGGACAAAGCCGCAACAGACCGCTGCCGGTTTGGTTACCCAATTCTTGCGACCAACCCGCAATTTTAGGCCAACCTTTTTGCACCCTGTTCAGACCCGCCCCCTAGAGTTCCGGCTTTCAAGGCAAGCATTTTCCACAATGGACGACTATTTCAAATGCGATTGCCGGCTGTCCGAACGTCTCGCTGTCGACAGGCCTGGCCAGATATTCATTCGCGGCGAGTCCGTCGAAACGACATGCCGGGTGGTCAACATCGCCGCAAGCGGGGCAAGGATAGAAACTGCCAGGAAGTTTCTACCCCAAGCGCCTTTGGTGCTCTATGCCGAAGGTTTCGGGCGCTTTGACTGCATCACCGTCCCGGGCGAGGGAAACCTTACGGGTGTCATGTTCATCCTGGGCCAGGACGCCATGAAGGCGCACATCCAAAAGCTGTCGGACATCCGGGCCACAGGGGACATTTCCCCAACCCGGCTGCGCAGGCATCCTCGCGCGGCAGCAAGAGGCAACGGTCACTACAAGAACGGCAATGGGCGACTGACACAATGCGATCTGCTGGACATCAGCCAGCAGGGTGCATCCCTGAAAACGCCCATGCGGCCGCCCCTCGGTGAAGTTATCGGTTTCGGTAACACGCGGGGACGCGTTGTAAGACACCATGCCGACGGCATCGGCATATTCTTTCTGACCCCCTATCGCGACGGTGCGCAGGGGTCCTGAGCGCCAAGATAAATTTGGGAGTCTGAAGTGGCTACCGTCAAAACGATATTGTTCTGCGTCGCAATCCTGGCCGGCGTTGGCTGGTACCGATATGCCAATGCTGCGCCTTTGGCAGCGCCAGTGATCCAGCAGGCACGATAGCGCCGATCCGGCAAGGGATGACACGGCCTCATCCCACGGCGCCGCCATCAGACAGGGTTAAGGTCACAAGCGTAACGATTGCGAACCCCTCCGCAGCCGCAGCGGGCCTGGCATTCATTCCAGTCGCAACGCAATTGGTATGAATGGTGCGCCCTAGGGGAGTCGAACCCCTCTTGCAGGAATGAAAATCCTGAGTCCTAACCGATAGACGAAGGGCGCCACCGGAGGCCGGGGGTTTACCGGCCCAAAAGCGCCTTTGCAAGCCAAAATCAGGCAGTTGCGGGGGCAGAATCCTCGATTTCCAGCTGGACCCGTATACGGCCGTTCCAGTCGTCCTGCCGCAGGCGCCCGGCCACGTGAATCCGCTGACCACGCGCCCCCAGAAGGCCGTCTCCCAGGGGCGTGCCCACGGCCCGGAAGGCAATGGCGTCCAGCATGTTGCCGTCGCCGCCCGCCAGCCGCAGCTTCACATGCGCCTTGCCCACCACGTCCGCGAAGGCCACCCGGACATCGGGCAGGCCCAGCAGCGGCTCGGCATTGCCCGCCCCGAAGGGACCGGCCTGGGCGATCTCCTGCGCCAGGGCAATGTTGGCACCGGCCGGCGATGACACCGCATCCAGATACAGGTCGTTGGCCGCCGCTAGGGCGGGACCGGTGCCGCTGAATTGTGCCTCGATGAATTTGTGAAAGCCGTCCAGCTGCGCCGTGGTCAGCGAGAAGCCCGCCGCCATGGCGTGGCCGCCGCCATATTCGATCACGCCTGCCTCGGCGGCGGCGCGGATGGTCGCGCCGATGTCGATGCCCGCAATGGAGCGGGCCGAGCCGCGCCCCATGCCGCCTTCGAAACCGGCGACAAAGGCAGGCTTGGTGAAGCGTTCTTTCAGGCGTCCCGCCACGATGCCGACCACGCCCGGATGCCAGCCGTCACCCGACACCAGCAGGAACGGCGCATTGGCCTGGGTCTGTCCCAGCGCGATGGCTTCTTCCAGAATGACCTTCTCGATCGCCTGGCGTTCCTTGTTGTGCAGGTCGAGCTGGGCGGCGAATTCCTCGGCCTTGTCGGGATCGCGCGCGGTGAGCAAATCCACGCCCAGCGACGAGCGCCCCACCCGCCCACCGGCATTGATGCGCGGTCCAAAGACAAAGCCCAGGTGATAGGGCGTGAAAGGTCCCTTGGCCCCGGCGATACCGGCCAGCGCCGCAAGACCCGGACGCGACAGGGCGCCGATCTGGCCCAGGCCGAAACGGACAAAGGCGCGGTTGACGCCATTCAGCGGAACCACATCGCAGATGGTGGCCAGGCCGACCAGATCGAGAAACAGCCGCAGGTCTGGCTCGGCCATGCTGCGCTCTTCGTAGAAACCCGTCTCGCGCAGATGCCGGTTCAGCGCCACCAGGAACAGAAAGCTCACGCCGGCGGCGCACAGATGCCCCAGTCCCGACGTGTCGTCCGGCTGGTTGGGATTGACGTGCGCAATGGCGGGCGGGCTGCGATCCACCCGGTGGTGATCCAGCACCACCACGTCGAGGCCCAAAGACTTCGCCTCTTCCAGCGCGGGAACCGCCGCCGCGCCGCAATCCACCGTGATTACCAGCGCCATGCCCTCGGCGTGCAGCACCTTCATCGCTGCCGGTGACGGGCCATAGCCTTCGGTCATGCGGTCGGGAATATAGACGCGGGGCGCCGCGCCCAGTTCGGTCAGGAAATCCGACAGCAGCGCGGCAGAGGTCGAACCGTCCACGTCATAGTCGCCGAACACGGCGATACGCTCGCCAGCGGTCAGCGCGGCGCTGACGCGCGCCACGGCCTTGTCCATGTCTTTCAGCACATGGGGATCGGGCAGCAGGTTCTTCAGCCTGGGCGTCAGGTAATCGGCGGCTTCCGCCAATGTAATTCCGCGCAACGCCAGCAGGCGCGACAGGACCGGCGAGATTTCGCGCAGCAACTCGCGCTCGATCGTCTCATCGACGGATTTCAAAAGCCAGCGGCGGCCCGAAAAGCTGCGCGCGACCCCGAAGGCCGCGGCGCCATTCTCTATCGGTGCCTCAAGCACCCCGGCGGTGACGGGTGCGAATCCAGCGCACCGTGCCGGTGGCCGAACGCATCACCACGCTTTCGGTGGTGATGAACTCGCCCACCCGGTGCACGCCGCGCAGCATGGAGCCGTCGGTGACGCCGGTGGCGGAGAAGACCACGTCGCCCGACACCAGTTCGTGCAGGCCGTATTTGCGATTCAGGTCCTTGACGCCCCACTTGGCGGCACGGGCGCGTTCGTCATCATTGCGGAAAACCAGCCGGCCCTGCATCTGGCCGCCAACGCATCGCAGAGCCGCCGCGGCCAGCACGCCTTCGGGCGCGCCGCCCTGGCCCATATAAATGTCCACATTGGTGGTGGGATCGGTGGTTTCGATCACGCCGGCCACGTCGCCATCGGTGATCAGCTTCACCTTGGCGCCCGATGCACGGATCTTGGCGATCAGCGCTTCATGGCGTGGACGGTCCATCACCAGGGCGGTGATCTCTTCGGCGCGGCAGCCCTTGGCTTTTGCGATGGCATTGATGTTGTCCGCCGGTTCGGCATCCAGGTCGATCAGGCCGTCACGATAGCCCGGACCAATGGCGATCTTGTCCATGTAGGTGTCGGGCGCATTCAGCATGGTGCCCGGCTCGGCCATCGCCATCACCGCCAGCGCATTGGCCATCGCCTTGGCGGTCAGGGTGGTGCCTTCCAGGGGATCAAGGGCGATGTCGACGGCAAGACCGCCCTGCCCCACCTTCTCGCCGATGAACAGCATTGGGGCTTCGTCGCGCTCGCCCTCGCCGATCACCACGGTGCCGTCGATCGGCAGGGCGTTGAAGGCCAGGCGCATCGCCTCGACCGCGGCATGGTCGGCGTCATGTTCGTTGCCGCGCCCGATCTGGTGATAAGCGGCGATGGCGGCGGCTTCGGTGACACGCACCGCTTCCAGCGCAAAGGCACGGTCCAGCGGTTTGCTCTGGGCTGGCGGACGGACTTGGGTCATCTCGTTATTCTCTTATTGGGCGCTCAGGCCGTTTCCATGGGAATCATGCAGGGACGGCCCCGCACCTTGTCGGAAGCGCCAATGGCCTTCAAGGCGCGCTCGACGCTGGCCTGTGACGTTTCGTGGGTAATCATGACAATCGCAACCGGCGCGCCGGGGGCGCGCACCCGCTGGATCATGCTTTCGATGGAAACCCCGGCCTCTGCCAGGTTTCCGGCGATTGAGGCCAGGACGCCCGGCACATCCAGCACTTCGAAGCGCAGGTACCAGGGCGACACCGCGGCCTTGCCGTCAGCCGGGGTCATGGGTTCGAGGCCCGCCACGGGACGGCCGAACACCGGGCTGGGCGCGCCGGACGCGGCCTCCACGATATCGGCGATCACGGCGCTGGCGGTTGGCGCTTCGCCCGCGCCGCGCCCCGAAAAGAAGAAGGTACCCGCCTCGCCAGCATCCACCGACACGCCATTGGCGGCACCGCCGACATTGGCCAGCGCCGAGCGCACCCGCACCATCGCGGGATTGACGCGCTGGTCGAACTTTCCGTCCACCCGGCGCGCGACACCCAGCAGCTTGATGCGGAAACCGAACTCGCTGGCAAAAGCGATATCGTCCGGCGTGATGTGCTGGATACCTTCGACAGCCACCGCATCCAGGTTCGGTGCAGTGCCAAAGGCGATGGCCGCCAGCAGCGCCAGCTTGTGCGCAGTGTCGCCGCCGCCCACGTCCAGTGTCGGATCGGCTTCGGCATAGCCCTTGGCCTGCGCTTCCTTCAGAACATCGTCAAACGCGCGGCCCGAAGATTCCATTTCGGTCAGGATGTAATTGCAGGTGCCGTTGAGGATGCCCTTCACCGCATCCACGCCGTGCGCGATGAGCCCTTCGCGCAACGCCTTGACGATGGGGATGCCGCCGGCCGCGGCGGCTTCGAATTTCAGGGTGACCTTGTTCTTCTCGGCCAGCTGCGCCAGCGCCAGGCCGTGCTTGGCCAACAGCGCCTTGTTGGCGGTCACCACATGCTTGCCGTTTGCCAGCGCGGTTTCCACCAGCTGGCGCGCGTTACCTTCCTCGCCGCCGATCAGTTCGACCACCACATCGGCATCGCCCTTGGCCAGGCTCAACACATCATCTGTCCAGCCGGTGACGGCGAAGTCACGCGCCTTCTTCTTGTCGCGGGCCGAGACGGCAATGATTTCCAGTGTGCGGCCGGCGCGGCGCGACAGCTCCTCGCCGCGCACGGCAAGCGCTTTCACCACGCCGCCCCCGACCGTGCCGAGCCCGGCGATGGCAATCTTGAAGGGGGCCGTCATTTTGCGGCGGCCAGGTCCTTGGGCGCCATGTTGGTGCCCAAAGTGAGGAACTTCTTCACATTGCGCGCCGCCTGGCGGATGCGATGCTCGTTTTCGACCAGCGCCACGCGGACATAGCCTTCGCCATATTCGCCAAAGCCAATGCCCGGCGATACCGCGACCTTGGCGTGAATCAACAGGTCCTTGGCGAACTCCATCGAACCCAGCGCCTTGTACTTTTCCGGTACCGGCGCCCAGGCAAACATCGAGGCCGCGGGCGCGGGAATATCCCAGCCCGCTGCCGCCATGCTTTTGACCAGCACGTCGCGGCGCGATTTGTAGACGGCGCGGATTTCTTCGACCATGTCCTGCGGCCCGTTTAGCGCCGCGGCCGCCGCCACCTGGATGGGCGTGAAGGCACCGTAATCGAGATACGACTTGATGCGCGCCAACGCGCCGATCAACTTTTCATTGCCCGCCGCAAAGCCCATGCGCCAGCCGGGCATGGAATAGGTCTTGGACAAAGACTGGAATTCGATGGCGATGTCCTTGGCGCCGTCCACCTGCAGGATCGAGGGCGGCGGATTGTTGTCATCGAAATAGATGTCGGCATAAGCCAGATCGCTCAGCACCCAGATGTCGTGCTTCTTGGCGAACTTGATGATCTCTTTGTAGAAATCCAGATCCACCACCTGCGCGGTGGGATTGGACGGATAGTTCACCACCAAAGCGAGCGGCGACGGCACCGAATGGCGCGTGGCCGCGCCCAGGCGCGAAAGATATTCCTCCGGCGAGGTAGCGGGCACATGGCGGATGGCGGCGCCCGCGATCATGAAACCGAAGGCGTGGATCGGGTAAGCGGGATTGGGCACCAGCACCACATCGCCCGGCGCGGTGATGGCCATGGCCAGATTGGCGAAGCCTTCCTTGGAGCCCAACGCCGCGATCACTTCCTTGTCGGGATCGAGCTTCACCCCGAAGCGGCGCTCGTAATAGGCGCAGTGCGCCTTGCGCAGGCCCTTGATGCCGCGCGAAGCCGAATAGCGGTGGGCACGCGGATCGCGCGCGGTCTCGCACAGCTTGTCCACGATGTAATCGGGCGTGGCCATGTCGGGATTGCCCATCCCGAAATCGATGATGTCCTCGCCACGCGCGCGCGCCGCTGCCTTGAGGCGGTTTACTTCCTCGAAGATGTAGGGCGGCAGCCGCTTGATGCGGTAGAAATCGGTGGTCGGGGCCATGGCTCTAACGAAATGATGATGAAGGCGCAGAATCGGGGATTCAGCCCCGGGGCGCAATCATTATTGGGTTAATTGCGGCGGTTTTGGGTGGGGGACTGTTATTCCGGAGCAGCAGGGCCCGAGCCCAGCTGAACCAGCTCTCCAGCCGCTCGCCCAAGCTCGCGGCGTTCACACGGGCGAAAGAGGCACTGGACCTTTCGCCAAGTCCGCGTTCACCCCTGTACAAAAATCTCGGCTCTACGGTTGCCGTCTTCGCCCTTGGGCATGGATTCGTAATAGACCGGCTGGCTGTCGCCCACCGCCTCGATCCGCACCTTGTCGGCCGGAATACCAGCCCGGATCAGGGCCTGGGCCACGGCATTGGCGCGCGCCTGAGACTTCTGGAAGATCACTTCCAGGTGGCGTTCCACCGGCATGTTGGCGGTGCGGCTGGAGGCATGGCCCACCACCTTGATGGAACCCTGCCCGCCAAGGGAGTTGAAGGCGGCCACGGCGTCACGCACCTGGGTGCGGGCTGCGGCCGGCAGGCTTGTGCCGTCACCGGAGAAATAGACGATAGCGGTGGGAGGAACTCCGCCATTCATGGCGGCGGCCATACCGGCGGGGGTGCCCGGAATGGCGTCCAGGTTGGCGACCACATCGCCCGACATGGACGGACCGCCCACACCGCGATTGCCACGGCCCGAGACGGCGGGCACGGCTGCGACAGCGGGCGTGCCGGTACCGGCGCTGCCGGCCATGGCGGCGGTCTGGCGGTAGTGCGCCAGGATCGGCGGGGAAACCCACTGGGCCACGCTGGCATTGAGCGGCGGCGCCGAGGAACGCTTGAAGCCCAGCTGGGCGTCGGACGGCTGGGCCATGACCATGCGGCTACCCGCGGTCATGGGAACGGCGGGGACAGCCGGTTCGGCGCCAGGCGGCGGCGCCATGGCGGCGGCACGAACGGGCGCCGGCGCAGAGGCCACGGGGGCGGAAGCGGCGGGCGCGGCGG
>CAIUTH010000346.1 GCA_903902075.1 uncultured Alphaproteobacteria bacterium | reverse complement strand
CCTGAACCAGCCCTGGGGCATGGCCTTCCTGCCCGATGGACGCATGGTCTTCACCGAGCGCTCCGGCCAGTTGCGCTTCATGGACAAGAACGGCAATGCGTCGGCGCCGGTAAAGGGCACGCCCGCGGTGTTTGAACGCCAGGACGGCGGCCTTCTGGACGTGGCGGTGCCGCCCGATTTCGCCAAGACGGGCTGGATCTATATTTCCTATTCCACCGTGGCGCCGGGCTACCAGATACAGCCGGGCGACGAGCAGGCACCCAACATGGCGCCGCCGACCATGACCTGGGTGGTGCGCGGCAAGGTCAACGCCAACAATGAGTGGGTGGACCAGCAGGTGCTGTTCAATCCGCCGGCCGATTCCTATCGCGTCACCGCCGACCATTACGGCTCGCGCTTCCTGTTCGACGGCAAGGGCCACTTTTTCTGGTCCATGGGCGAGCGCCATGACATGCAGATGTCCCAGAATTTGGCCTCGCCGCTGGGCAAGATCCACCGCCTCAACCTCGATGGCTCTATCCCGAAGGACAATCCCTTCGTCCATACCCCGGGCGCGCTGGGCAGCATCTGGACTTTCGGCCATCGCAATCCCGAGGGCCTGACCTTCGATCCCGCCACCGGCATCTTCTGGGAAACCGAGCATGGTCCGGTGGGCGGCGATGAGGTCAACATCATCGAGCCCGGCAAGAATTACGGCTGGGGCATGGCTACCTTCGGGATCGAGCCGGGCATCGGCCGGCTGCGCGCCACCGGCGTCACCGATCCGATCACTCATTACAATCCCTCGATCGGTCCCAGCGGCATAACTTTCTACACGGGCGACAAATTCCCCGCCTGGAAGGGCAATCTCTTCATCACCGGCATGGTCGGCCAGAAACTGATCCGCATGGAGATCAAGGGCCGCCAGATCGCATCCCAGGAAACGCTGATCGTCGATTACGGCCGGGTGCGCGACGTCAAGGTCGGGCCGGACGGCCTGATTTATGTGCTGCTGCAAAACATGAATGGCGACGCCAAGGGCGGCTCCATCATCCGTCTGGTGCCCGCCAACTAAGGGCGTTAGGCTCTCCTTCAAACGCCCATAAGTGGCGCAAAGGGGAAAGCAGCATGAAACGGCGCGATTTCGTGACCGGTGCGGCGGCAGTGGCGGCCGGAGCCTTGACCTTGCCCACGCTGGGCTGGGCGCAGGAGAAATCCAAGCTCAAGATCACCGGCATCCGCCTGGTGAAGCTGACCCCCAGGAATCCGCCGCCCGTCTACATCCCGGCCGCTGGCTCCTGGTCTACCCAGGGCGTGGAAGTTTCGGCGCCGCCCAACATCTATCCGGAATTTCGCCCCACCCGCAGCCTGTTCGCGGCCAAGAATGTGCCGGGCTTCACGGTGGAGATCACCACCGACAAGGGCATTGTGGGTTATGGCGAAGGCGGCGCCGGCGGCGGGGCACTGGTGATGGGGCACCTGGCCCCGCTGATGATGGGCCGCGATCCCTTCGACATCGAGCGCAACTGGGACATCGCTTTCCGGGTGATGGAATCCTACGGCACCGAAGGTGTGACGATGAATGCCATCTCCGGTTTCGACAATGCGCTATGGGACATTGTCGGCAAGGCGCTGGGTGTGCCGGTCTATCAACTTCTGGGCGGCGAAGCCAAGCCGCGCATCCCGGCCTATTGCACCGGCAATGACATCGAGCAGCATGTTGCCTTCGGCTACAAGCGGCTGAAAGTGGCGATGCCGGCCGGCCCGATCCGCGGCGAGGAAGGCAAGCGCGAGAATGTCGCGCTGGTGGCGCGGGCCCGCATGGCGGTCGGCCCGGACGGCGATGTGATGTGCGACTGCTGGATGTCGTGGGACGAGCAGTACACCATCGAGATGTGCAAGCTGATGGAGCCTTACCGCGTCAAGTGGGTGGAAGAAGTCTTGCCGCCCTATGAATTTGCGGGCTTCGGGCGGCTGCGCAAGAAAATCACCTCCACCAACATCGCCACCGGCGAGCATGTTTATGGCCGATTCGGCTTCCGCAAGCTGCTGGACGCCGATGGCGCCTCCATCTGGCAGCCGGACGTCACCTGGTGCGGCGGCATGAGCGAGCTGCGCAAGATCGGCGCGCTGGCCGAGGCCTATGATATCGACGTCATTCCGCATGGCGGCGGCCTTAATGGCGCGGTGCACTGGTCGATCAGCCATATCAACGCCCCTTGGGCCGAACTGTTCATGCCCCCGCCGGGCGGGCCCAAGAAAGCCTATGATATGTTCGAAGAGCAGTATGAGATCAGCCGCGGGCCCGAAGGCATCTACATGCATCCCACCCGCACCCCGGGTTGGGGCTGGGATCACAACGCCACGCCGATCTGATTGAAAAGCACATGATGAAAAAATTCGCCGCCGCCTTATTCGTCCTGCTGGCTGTTGGTGCGCTGGGCTATGTCCATGCATCGCGTGCACAGGAAAGTTATGCGGCGGCGAAGGACGACTTCGAGAAGAACTGTGCCGTTTGCCATGGCTCTGGGGGTGGCGGCGGGGACCGTGCCCCGGCACTGGCCGACAATCCCGACCTGCGCCGGCTGGATGCAGCCGGCATCGCCGCCATCATCCGGCGCGGCATCTCCGGCGGAATGCCGTCCTTTGCCAGCCTGCCGCAGGAGCAGGTGACGCGCATCGCCGCATGGCTGAAGTCGATGAATGACTCAGCGCTCGGCAATGCGCCGCCGCAGCAGGTCGCGGCCGGCGAAGCCTTTTTCTTCGGCGATGGCGGCTGTAGCGGTTGCCACATGGTCAAGGGGCGCGGCGGCAGCAATGGCCCCGACCTGTCGGGGATTGGCGCCCGCTCCACCATCAAGGAAATCAATGCCTGGCTGGACAATCCGACCGGCCAGGTGGGCAAGAAGACCTTGGGCGTTTGCCCGTTCTGGGCTTTCTGCCCCGATTTTCAGTGGGCCATTGCCGATGTGACGCTGAAGAAGGGCGGTACCCTGCGCGGTTTCCTGCGCGGCCAGACCGAACGTGAAGCCCAGATCCAGACCCTGGACGGCAAGCTGCACCTGCTGGATGCCTCCCAATACAATTCGGTGACGCGCGAGAAACTGTCGATCATGCCCGTGCTGAAGGCCACGGCTGACCAGCGCCGCGGCCTGCTGGCATATTTCTCAAGCCTGGCGGGCGTCGAAGAAGGTCCGCTGGCCGCCGCCAGCGCGCCCGTCACCCAGGCCGATATTGACCAGATCATGAAGCCGCGGCGCGGCGACTGGGCCAGCTACAATGGCGGCTTTGACGGCAACCGTTTCTCATCGCTGGACCAGATCACCACCGCCAATG
>CAIUTH010000345.1 GCA_903902075.1 uncultured Alphaproteobacteria bacterium | reverse complement strand
GCGCCGGGCGCGGGAAAATGCACGGAAATCACCAGAAATCGCAGGAAGACGGGGGCAAATCGGGGCCCCTGTTGGCCGTGCTGGACCTGGGGACCAACAATTGCCGCCTGCTGATCGCCGCCGAGGCCGCCGGGGGCAGTTTCCGGGTGGTGGATTCCTTCTCCCGCATCGTCCGGCTGGGCGAGGGGGTGGGGCAGACGGGCCTTCTGTCCGAGGCGGCGCTGGACCGCACCATCGCGGCCCTGAAAATCTGTTCCGACCGCATCGCCAAGCACAAGGTCCAGCACGTGCGCTGCATCGCCACCCAGGCCGCGCGGCTGGCGCGCAATGCCGATGTGCTGGTGCGCCGCGCCCGCGAGGAAGCGGGGCTGGAGCTGGACGTCATCTCGGCGGAGGACGAGGCCGATCTGGCGGCGGGAGGCTGCGCCCCCCTGATCGGGCGCAAATACAAGGGCGCGCTGATTTTCGACATTGGCGGCGGTTCGACCGAGGTCATCTGGCTGCAAAAAAGTCCCACCGGGCCGCAGAAGAAGCTGGCGGCCTCGGTGCCGCTGGGGGTGGTGAGCCTGGCGGAAAATTACGGCGCCGCCTCCACCAGCCGCATCGGCTTTGACCGCATGTGCGCCGACCTGCGCGCGCGCTTCGAGCCGTTTGCGAAGGAAATGGGCGAGGGGTTCGACGTGCGCAAGAACCACCTGCTGGGCACGTCTGGCACCGTCACGACTTTGGCCGCCATCGCGCTGAAACTGCCGCGCTACAACCGCACGCGGGTGGACGGAAGCTGGCACGAAACCACCCATATGCTGCGGGTGGTGGAGCGGCTGGTGGGCCATGACACCGAGGCGCTGGCTGCAATCGGCAGCATCGGCCCCGAACGCGCTGACCTGATGTTGCCGGGCTGCGCCATTTTCACCGCCATCTGCTCGCTCTGGCCTTCGCCGGTGCTGCGCGTCGCCGACCGCGGCCTGCGCGAGGGCATGCTGCGCCAATTGAGCCGCGAACTGTCATGAAAAAAGAAGGCGATGCTTCGGGACGCGGGCGCGTGCCCGTGAAAGTCCACAAGGACCGGACCCGCACCCAGTCCAGCCGCGCCTGGCTGCAGCGGCAGTTGAACGATCCCTATGTTGCCGCCGCGCGCTCCAAGGGCTACCGCAGCCGCGCCGCCTTCAAGCTGGTGGAGCTGGACGAGAAATTCCATTTCCTGAAAAAGGGCGCCAGGATTCTGGACCTGGGCTCCGCGCCCGGCGGCTGGAGCCAGGTGGCGGCCAGCCGCGGCGCCACGGTGGTGGCGGCCGATGTGCTGGTGATGGAAGAGATTCCGAACGTCACGTTCTTCCAGGCCGATCTCACCGACCCCGACGTGCCCGCCATGCTGAAACAGGCGCTGGATGGTCCGGCCGACATTGTGCTGACCGACATGGCCGCGCCCACCACCGGCCACCGCGCCACCGACCATATCCGCACCATCGCCCTGGTGGAGATCGCGCTGGAAGTGGCCGAGGATACGCTCAGGCCCGGCGGTACCTTTGTCGGCAAGGTATTCCAGGGCGGCTCGTCCAACGAGCTTCTGGCGCGGCTGAAAAAATCTTTCCGCGAGGTCAAGCACGTCAAGCCGCCGGCCTCCCGCGCGGAGTCTGTCGAGCTTTACGTCGTCGCGCTTGGATTCAAAGCAAAAAGCTCCGGCGCATAACGCCGGAGCTTTTCACCGATAGAGAATTGCTGTTCTTACGGAACGTGCTTCAGGCTGATCGAGCCGATGCCCGCCGCCACGTTCAGGCCGGTATTACCCGACACGCTCAGCGGCTGCAGGGCGACGGACTTGTCGAGACCGCCGATCAGCACGTTGGCGCCAAGGCCGACGCCGACAGTCGCCTGCGCGCTGGCGCCGGCATATTCGCCTTCCAGGGCACCGGGACGAACGTCAGAGGCCGGTGCGAACACGGCCCAGATCAGCTTGGCCTTGCTGGTGTAACCGATGTCCACGCCCCACTTGGAGATGGAGCCGGCATAATGCTCGACCGAAGCCTTGGTGGGCTCATACGAGCAGCGTAGGTCCTTGCTGGACCCGAAAACGAAACCCATGCCGCTGGCAACGTTGCAGGTCAGGGTGCCGACCTTCACGCCCGCGGGGGCGGCAGAGGCGGCGGACGAAATGGCAAGGCTGGTGACCGCGACGGCGGCGCCGAGCATCAAGCGAAATGACTTCATGGTTTAGCTCCTGGGGTAAAATAGGGGACTCGGCCTCATAGCCGGTCACAATCGCTACAACGCCGTGGAGCATGCATGGTTCCCGCCTAAAGCAGGAAATCTAGACTTTACAGGGATTTAAGCTGGCTGTTTGCGGGCCTCTTGCACCAGGGCCGGGGCGCTGATACAGCCTCGGCGCTCCAGAAGGAGCGCCCGTTTCATGACCAGCCCGACCATCCGCGAAGCCCTGACCTTCGACGATGTGTTGCTGGTGCCCGGCGCCTCTGAAGTCCTTCCTGGCCAGGTCGATACCCGCACCCGTCTCACCAAGACGGTCGAGCTGGGCATCCCGCTGATTTCTGCCGCCATGGACACCGTCACCGAAGCAGGACTTGCCATCGCCATGGCCCAGGCCGGCGGCATGGGCGTGATCCACAAGAACCTGGGCATCGAGGAACAGGCCGAGCATGTCCGCCGCGTGAAGCGCTATGAAAGCGGCATGGTGGTCAATCCGGTGACCATCGGGCCGGGCGCCACCTTGGCCGACGCCCTGTCGCTGATGGAGCGGCACCATATCTCCGGCGTGCCGGTGGTCGAGAATGTCGATGCCAAGGGCGCGGGCAAGCTGGTGGGCATCCTCACCAACCGCGATGTGCGCTTTGCCGCCGATCCGCGCCAGAAGGTGTCGGAGCTGATGACCCGGGACACGCTGATCACGGTGCGCGAAGGCGTCAAGCCGGACGAGGCCAAGCGCCTGCTGCACCAGCACCGCATCGAGAAAATCATCGTGGTGGACGATGCCTATCGCTGCGTCGGGCTGATCACGGTCAAGGACATCGAGAAGGCGCAGAAATATCCCAACAGCTGCAAGGACGATCGCGGCCGCCTGCGCGTCGCTGCCGCCACCGGCGTTGGTGAAGACGGCTATGCCCGCGCCATGGGCCTGATCGAGGCGGAATGCGATGTCATCATGGTGGACACCGCGCATGGCCATTCGCGCGGCGTGCTGGACGCCATCAACCGCATCAAGAAGGCCAGCAACTATGTCCAGGTGGCCGGCGGCAATGTCGCCACCGCCGAAGGCGCGCGCGCCCTGATCGATGCGGGCGCCGATGCCGTGAAGGTCGGCATTGGTCCCGGCTCCATCTGCACCACCCGCATCGTGGCGGGCGTGGGCGTGCCGCAGCTGACCGCCATCATGGATGCGGTCTCGGCCGCGCGCGATGCCGGCGTGCCGGTGATCGGCGATGGCGGCATCAAATATTCCGGCGACCTGGCCAAGGCACTGGCGGCCGGCGCATCGGTCGCGATGGTGGGCTCGCTGCTGGCGGGCACCGAGGAATCGCCGGGCGAGGTGTTCCTGTACCAGGGCCGTTCCTACAAGGGTTATCGCGGCATGGGCAGCGTCGGCGCCATGGCGCGCGGCAGCGCTGATCGCTATTTCCAGGCCGAAGTTCGCGACGCGCTGAAGCTGGTGCCCGAAGGTGTCGAAGGTCAGGTGGCGTACAAGGGCCCGGTATCGAGCGTGGTGCACCAGATCATCGGCGGCCTGCGTGCCGCGATGGGCTACACCGGCTGCAAGACCATCGATGAATTCCACAAGAAGGCGCAGTTCGTGCGCATCACCGGTGCGGGCCTGCGCGAGTCGCATGTGCACGACGTCACCGTCACCCGCGAAGCGCCGAACTATCATCCCGGCGGGCAATAACTTCAGGCGCGGCATGTGGAAAACAGCCGCTCTTGCCCTGACATTCGTTGCGCTGGCGTTTGACGCACAGGCGCAGGTGCTGCCCGAATGGGCGCAGGTCGAAGCCGTGGAAGTGCGCGAGCGCCCCGGTCCCGCGGTCTGGCACCTGACGCGCGGCAACTCCGAGGTCTGGCTTTTGGGCCTGGCGGGCGCGCTGCCCAGGGACCTGGACTGGAACAAGCAGTATCTCTCCGAATTGCTGGACGGGGCGCGGGCCATCCTGATGCCGCCCAAGGCCGATATCGCCCTGACCGACATCGCCTGGTTCCTGATCCGTCACGGCGGCGAACTCAGCCTGCCGCGTGGCCAGAGTCTGGAAGACGGCCTGCCGGAGGATCTGCGCGCCCGCTTCATCGTCGCGCGCGATCGCGTCGGCGGCGATGCGAGCGATTACCGCACCGACATTGCCATCCGCGCCGCCATGCGGTTGCAACAGGATTTGCGCGAGAAGCTGGATTTCTCCTTCCGCGAGCCGCGCGCCACCATCGAGAACCTGGCCTATCGCAAGCGTATCAAGAACGACCCGGTGACCCGCTTTGAAGCAATGGACGCCATTCGCGAGGTGCTGACCCTGACGCCGCAGCAGCAGCGCTCTTGTCTGGCGCAAGCCGTCGAAGACGTGAACTGGGCGCTGGGCCATGCGGACCGCAGCGCCCGGGCCTGGGCGGTGGGCGACATCAGGACCGTGAAGGCCAATTACAGCGAATGGCGCCTTGGCACCTGCATCATGGCGGCGGTGCAGAAGTTCAGCGATATCGATGGCCGCAACGTGTCGGAATATGTTTCCGCCATCGATGCGGCGCTGGACAAGCCGGGCAAGACCATCGTGGTGATCAACATGGGGCCGCTCTTGCGCAAGAATGGGGTGCTGGAACGGCTGACGGCAAAACACATAACCATCGAAGCGCCGGCTGAGTAGCTACTTTTCCAGCTTCGCCGCCTGCAGTAGGGCGATGGTCTTCAGGTCCACGATCTCACCGCTGGCGATCAGGGCAAAGGCTTCGTCCAGCGACATTTCCAGCACGATGATGTCCTCGCCCTCATGTTCCTCGCCGCCGCCTTTGGCGCGCGGTTCGGTGGAATCGTAATCGGCCAGAAACATTGACACCCGTTCCTTCACCGCGCCTGGGCTGGCGAAGCAATAGCTGACAAGGCGCGGATTGGTGATGGTGACACCAGCCTCCTCCATCGACTCCTTGATGATGCAGTCGATGGGCGTATCGCCGTCCAGCTTGCCGGCAATGGCTTCCACCATCAGCTGGCGATAGCCCCATTCGAACATGGGCAGGCGGAACTGCTTGATCAGGATCACCCGGTCGCGCGCCTTGTCACGGGGCAGTACCGTGGCGGCGTTGCCGATGTCATAGGATTCGCGGGTCTGGGTCTGCCAGTTGCCGTCGCCGCGCAGGAAATCGAAAGTCACCCGCCGCAGCACATAATAATCGTCGGACAGGATTTTCGTTTCGCTAATCCGTACCCGGCCACTCACATCATCATCGCTCATGGCGAAAAGTTAGTCGTGGACGTGCACCACCGCAAGCTTGTCGGTGTAAAAGCGGTGCCAGCCGGGCGTGGCGTCCAGCAGCTTCACCACGGGCGCATTGGCGGCAAAGAATGTCCAGCGCACATGATAGAAGGCCAGGGTGGCGGCCAGCGCATCCTTGTCGGGCGCGGTGATGGCGGCGTAATTCCGCAGGAAGATGTCGCCATACAGGTCGGCGCGGCTGTCGATGAAGGGTTTGACCCCGTTCCATATCAAATAGCCGCCAAAGCTGTAGTCATTCAGCACCGGTGTTTCGCGCGCAAAGCGCGGTACATGCGCCAACGCCGTGACCGGTGAAACCGGATCGTCGCTGCGGACCACGGGCAACATCAGTCGCCCTAGTATAAGCGCGGCGAAGCCGGCGGCCACCAATGCGGTCCACACAGGTTTGCCGCTTTCGCTTTTTGCGGGCCAGGCTTTGGCAAGCGACGGCGCCAGCAGGATCGGCGCCACCACGCCCAGCAACATCTGGTGACGGCCATGGCTCAGCGCCAGCCACACCAGTCCCAGCAGGATCAGCAGGCGGATCGCGGGCACTCGCACCTTGCCGCTGCCCAGTACGAATAGGGTGGCCAGAAGGGCGATGGCAAAGGGCGAAACCTGGCTGAAGTCACTTGGCTGCCATTCACCGATATGGCCAAGCCCCTGCATGGTCGACAGCTTGAAGGGAAACAGCAGGCCCGCAACACCGAATGGCGTCGCCAGGCAGGCGATGGTCGCGCCCAGCAGGAATGTCGCCCAGCCCAGCGCCGCCTTGCGGTCTTCGATCACCGCTTCCACCGCCAAGGCGCCGCCCAGCGCCAGGCCAAAGGCGAAGCTGCCATGCAGGTTGGCCCAAAGCGGCATCACCGCGATCGGCCAGAGGTGCGGCGCCTTGTTTTTCTCACGCGCAGCGGCGAGTCCTGCCGTCCAGATCGCCAGCAGCGGCAACGACAGCATGTGCGGCCGCGCCAGCAGGCTTCCGGTGATACAGGCCAGGCCCAGCACCACCGCGAGCAACGCCGGTGTGAAGTCCACGCGCTTGCGCACGAAATACGCCGTCACGCCGGCGGTCACGGCAGCGGCGGCGGCGAACAGGATATGGATACCGGCCCAACCGCAGCGCCAGCCCAGCGCCATGAAAATTTCGGCCAGCCATTCCTGGGTGTGCCACGACGCACCCGCGGCGGTGTAGGAGAAAGGATCGGCGCGCAGCACCGCGCCATGCGCGATCATCCATTCACCGGCGCGGATGTGCCAATAGGTGTCGCCGTCATTCAGCAGGCCCGGCGACAGGGCGGCCAGCGCGAAACCCGCCAGGGCGGCGCAAAGAGCGAAGTTCAGGGCAGGGCTGCGCAACATCGGGACATTGGCTTTCGGATCGGCCAACACTCTATAAGAGCAATCCTCAACGGCCCCTTTCCGGCCTAACGCCTTGGTTCACCACTTAAAATGACTCCCGCCGCCCGCCTGCAGATGGCCATCGACATCCTGGAAGGGCTGGAGAAGACCAGCCAGCCCACCGACCGCTTCTTGAAAAGCTGGTTCCGCATCCGGCGCTTTGCCGGCTCCAAGGACCGCCGCGCCATCGCCGAGCAGGTGTTTGCCGCCCAGCGCCGCCGCGCCCAGCTTTCGCACCGGATGGGAAGCGATACCCCGCGCGCGCGCATAATCGCGGCGCTGCTGGAACGTGGCGAAGACATCGCGGCGCTGTTTTCGGGCGGCTATTGCCCCGCAGCCCTCACCGATGCCGAGCAAGCCGCCATCTCGGCCACACCAGCGCCCGCGCCGGATTGGGTGACGGGTGAATATCCGCTGTGGCTGGAAGGCGAACTCAAGCGCGCTTTTGGTGACGACCTCCCCGCGGAGATGGCCGCCTTCATCGAACGCGCGCCCACCGACATCCGCGTCAACACCTTGAAGGCATCACGCGAAGAGGTGCTGGCGGCACTCGGCATCGAGGCGTCGCCCACACCTTTTGCGCCGCACGGCATCCGCATCGGCGGCGATGCCACGCAGCTTTCCAAATCCCCGCTGTTTGAATCCGGCGCCTTCGAATTCCAGGACGAGGCGGCGCAGATCGCTTCGGTTCTCTGTGGCGCGCAGCCGGGCATGCGCGTGCTGGATCTGGCGGCGGGCGCCGGCGGCAAAAGCCTGGCGCTGGCCGCCGCCATGCAGGACCAGGGCGAGATCATCGCTTGTGACGTGCGCGGCGAGGCGCTGTTCGAACTGGAAAAGCGCAGCGCGCGCGCCGGCGTCAGCATCATCAAGACCCTGCCACTGGATCACGGCCAGCCGTCGGGCGATTTCGATCTGGTGCTGGTGGATGCGCCGTGCAGCGGCACCGGCACCTGGCGGCGCCAGCCGGAACTGCGCTGGCGGATGACTCCCGGCTGGCTGGCGGCGCTGACACAAACGCAGGACAAGCTGCTGGACCAGGCGGCGGCGCTCGTGCGCCCGGGCGGGCGGCTGGTCTATGCCACCTGTTCCATCCTGCCCACCGAGAACCAGGACCGGGTGGAAGCCCTCCAGGTCCGCAGGCCCGGCTTTACCCCCATCAATCTGGCCCAGGAATGGGGTTCCCGCCCGCCGCCCGGTCTGGGCCCAGATTTCCGGGCCAGTCCGTCCAAAACCGGCACGGATGGCTTTTACTGTGCAGGGCTCCGCCGCGAATGACGCATGGTTACACACGGCCAAAATGCCTTATGGTCCGGCTCATGACCCGCCGCGCGATTCCTCTCCTGGCCGCCTTAGTCGTGGCCACCGCCCCCGCCTTTGCCGCATCCAAGCCGGCCTCCAAGACCAGTGGGCCCGCCAAGGCCGAAGCGCCGCTGTCGGTGGAGGCCTTGCTGACCCAGGCCCATGCCGCCAGCACCAAGGGCGACACCGAACTGGCCGTGCGCCTGGCGCAGTCGGCCATCGTCGCTGATCCGGCGCGCCCCACATCCTATGTGGCGCTGGGCGACATCTATGCCGAAGCCGGCCAGCCCGAATATGCCCGCAGCTTCTATGACGCCGCGCTGGGCATCGATCCGGCGCAGCCCGCCGCACTGAAAGCCATTTCTGCGCTGGGCAGCCACACTTCCACCACGGCGAACGCGGCCCGATGAGCGTTCTTGTTCTGGATTTCGGCAGCCAGGTTACCCAGCTGATCGCCCGGCGCGTGCGCGAAGCCGGCGTCTATTGCGAGATCGTGCCTTTCAACAAGGCCGAGGAAGCGCTGGCGAAAAAGCCCAAGGCCATCATCCTCTCCGGCGGTCCCCGTTCGGTCTACGAGGACAACAGCCCGCGCGCGCCGCAAAGCGTGTTCGAGGCCGGCGTGCCGGTGCTGGGCATCTGCTATGGCGAGATGACCATGTCCGTCCAGCTGGGCGGCAAGGTTGAAGGCGGCCACAACCAGGAATTCGGCCGCGCCGACATCCATGTGAAATCCAAGTCGCCGCTGCTGGAAGGCCTGGCCGAAAGCGGCAGCGAGCCGGTCTGGATGAGCCATGGCGACAAGATCACCGCCATCCCGCCGGGCTTCAGCGCGATCGCCACGTCGGAATCGTCTCCCTATGCCGTGATCGCCGATGAGAAGCGCCGCTTCTATGGCGTGCAGTTCCACCCCGAGGTGGTGCACACCCCGCGCGGCGCGACCCTGTTGTCCAATTTTGTGCGTACCATCGCCGGCATCGAGCCGGAATGGAACATGCATGCCTTCCGCGCCGCGATGGTCGAGAAAATCCGCAAGCAGGTCGGCACGGCCAAGGTGATCTGCGGCCTGTCAGGCGGGGTGGATTCCTCCGTCGCCGCCGTGCTGATCCATGAAGCCATCGGCGAGCAACTGACCTGCATCTTTGTCGATACCGGTATGATGCGCTCCGGCGAATCTGAGGAAGTCGTCTCGCTGTTCCGCAATCACTACAACATCCCGCTGATCCATGCCGATGCCCGCGAAATGTTCCTGGGGCGGCTGAAAGGCATCAGCGATCCCGAACAGAAGCGCAAGATCATCGGCGCCGCCTTCATCGATGTGTTCGACAAGGAAAGCCACAAGGTTGGCGGCGCGGAATTCCTCGCCCAGGGCACGCTCTATCCCGATGTGATCGAAAGCGTCTCGGCCACGGGCGGTCCGTCGGTCACCATCAAGAGCCATCACAATGTCGGCGGCTTGCCCGACTTCATGAAATTGAAGCTGGTGGAACCGCTGCGCGACCTGTTCAAGGACGAAGTGCGTGCGCTGGGCCGCGAGCTGGGCCTGCCACCCGCCTTTGTCGGTCGCCATCCGTTCCCCGGCCCGGGTCTGGCTATCCGCATCCCCGGCGGCATCACCGAGGAAAAGCTGGATATCCTGCGCAAGGCCGACGTCATCTACCTGGACGAGATTCGCAAGGCCGGCTTGTATGACGAAATCTGGCAGGCCTTTGCCGTGCTGCTGCCGGTCAAGACCGTGGGCGTGATGGGCGATGCCCGCACCTACGATCATGTCTGTGCCCTGCGCGCCGTCACCAGCAGCGACGGCATGACGGCCGACTACTATCCCTTCGAACACAGCTTCCTGGCCCGCACCGCCACCCGCATCGTCAACGAAGTGCGCGGCATCAACCGGGTGGTCTACGACATCACCAGCAAGCCGCCGGGAACCATAGAGTGGGAGTGATTGGCGACCGTAAACGCTGCACCCGCTTTTCCCGCACCGCATGATCCGTCTCGACAACATCTCCAAACTGAACGGCCACCAGCTCCTGTTCATTGACGCCGCGATGGGCGTCCTGAAGGGTGAGAAGGTGGGACTGGTCGGGCCCAACGGTGCCGGCAAGTCCACGCTGTTCCGGATGATCGCGGGCCAGGACCGGCCCGATGACGGCCAGGTGACGATCGATCCCGGCATGACCATCGGTTATTTCAGCCAGGACGTCGGCGAAATGTCGGGCCAGAGCGCCGTGATGGCGGTGATGGACGGTGTGGGACCGGCCAGCGCACTGGCGGCCGAAATGGCGCAGCTTGAAGCGGCGATGGTCGATCCGGACCAGGCCGGCAACATGGATGCGCTGGTCACGCGCTATGGCGAAGTCCAGGGACGGTTTGAGGAACTGGACGGCTATGCGCTGGATGCGCGGGCGCGCGAGGTTCTGGCCGGATTGAGTTTCAGCCAGGAGCGGATGGACGCGGATGTCGGCCTGCTCTCCGGCGGCTGGAAGATGCGCGTGGCGCTGGCCCGGATCCTGGTGATGCGGCCCGACGGCATGTTGCTGGACGAGCCCAGCAACCATCTCGACCTCGAAAGTCTGATCTGGCTGGAGGATTTCCTCAAGAATTACGATGGCGCGCTGCTGATGACCTCGCACGACCGCGAGTTCATGAACCGCATCATCAACAAGGTTGTGGAGATCGATGGCGGCTCGCTCACGACTTATTCGGGCAATTACGATTTCTACGAGCAGCAGCGGGCACTGAGCGAAAAGCAGCGCCTTGCGCAATTCGAGCGCCAGCAGGCCATGCTGGCCAAGGAGATCAAGTTCATCGAGCGCTTCAAGGCGCGCGCCTCCCACGCCGCCCAGGTCCAGAGCCGCGTCAAGAAGCTGGACAAGATCGAACGGGTGGAAATGCCCCGGCGCCGCGAAAGCGTCCGGTTTGAATTCCGCAGTCCCCCGCGTTCCGGCGATGACGTGGCGGGCTTCAAGAATGTGCACAAGGCCTATGGCAGCCAGTCGATCTATGCGGGGCTGGATTTCCTTGTCCGCCGCAAGGAACGCTGGTGCGTGCTGGGCGCCAACGGTGCGGGCAAATCCACCTTGCTGAAGCTGGTGGCCGGCACGACCACGCCGGACCAGGGCAGCGTCAATCTCGGCAGCAGCGTGAAGATGGGCTACTTCGCCCAGCACTCCATGGACCTGCTGGACGGCGAGGACACGGTGTTCGAGTCGCTGGACAAATCCTTTCCGCAGGCCGGGCAGGGGGCGCTGCGCTCCCTCGCCGGGTGCTTCGGCTTTTCGGGCGACGATATCGAAAAGACCTGCCGCGTTTTGTCCGGTGGCGAGAAGGCGCGCCTGGTCATGGCCAAGATGTTGTTCGATCCGCCGAATTTCCTGGTGCTGGACGAACCCACCAACCATCTCGACATGGCGACCAAGGAGATGCTGATCGCATCTCTGGCGGAATTCGAAGGCACCATGCTGTTTGTTTCGCATGACCGCCATTTCCTGGCAGCCCTGTC
>CAIUTH010000344.1 GCA_903902075.1 uncultured Alphaproteobacteria bacterium | reverse complement strand
TGGTTTCCCAAATCGGAGCGCGGCACCGCCAGCGCCATCTTCAACGCCTCGCAATATTTCTCGGTTGTCGCCTTCAACCCCCTGATGGGCTGGCTGGCGCAATATCATGGCTGGGAATCGGTGTTCTTCTGGATGGGCGTGATCGGATTTGCCGGCGCGGTGATCTTCGCGATGGTTGTTCACGCGCCTGCGCGCCACAAGCACATCTCCAAGCGTGAATATGCCTTCATCGAGGAAGGCGGCGCGCTGGTGAATCTGGACAAGCCGGCTTCGGCGGCCCAGCCCATCCGCTGGGGCATCGTCAGCCAGCTTCTGGCCAACCGGATGCTATTGGGCATCTATCTCTCGCAATACTGCATCACCGCGCTCACCTATTTCTATTCCACCTGGTTCGCCATCTACCTGATGGAGGCCCGGCACATGGGCGTGGCCAAGGCGGGCCTGATGTCAGCCGGTCCCGCCATCGCCGGCTTTGTCGGCGGTGTCCTGGGCGGCGTCCTGTCGGACATGCTGCTGAAGCGCGGCATGGGACTGTCGCCGGCGCGCAAGATTCCCATCCTGATCGGGCTGGTCATCTCCTGCGCCATCCTGGCCTGCAACTATACCGACACGCAGGCCATGATCATGCTGTTCATGTCCATCGCCTTCTTCGGCAAGGGCGTGGCGGCGCTGGGCTGGGCGGTGATGAGCGATGTGGCGCCGCGCGAAGCCACCGGCCTGGCCGGCAGCGTCTTCAACCTGTTCGGCAATGCGGCGGGCATCTTCACGCCCATCGTGATCGGCTATATTTTGAAGGCCACGGGCAATGACTGGAACCTGGCGCTGGTGTTCCTGTTCGCCCATTCCATCGTCGCCATGATCGGCTATGGCGTGATCGCCGGCGAGCTGAAACGCGTGGTTCTGAAAGCAGCCTGAGGACGAATTCATGAGTAAGGACAAGACCGGCGCGCCGCGCGTGACGGAGATGAAGGTTGTTCCGGTGGCGGGACAGGACAGCATGCTGCTGAACCTGTCGGGCGCGCACGGTCCCTTCTTCACCCGCAACCTGGTGATCCTGACCGACAGCGCCGGCAACACCGGCCTGGGCGAAGTGCCGGGCGGCGAGAAGATCCGCCAGACCCTGGAAGAAACCCGTGACCTGGTGGTGGGCCAAGAGCTGGGCCATTGGAAGAACATTCTTAGCACTGTGGGCCAGCGTTTCGCCGACCGCGATTCCGGCGGCCGCGGGCTGCAGACCTTCGACCTGCGCGTTACCGTGCATGTCCAGGCGGCGCTGGAATGCGCGTTGCTCGATCTTCTGGGCCAGCATCTGGACGTGCCGGTGGCCGCACTTCTGGGCGATGGCCAGCAGCGCGAAGCGGTGGAGATGCTGGGCTATCTCTTCTTCATCGGTGACAGGAAGAAGACCAACCTGCCCTATCGCCATGACCAGAAGGGCGATGACTGGATCAGGATACGCGACGAAGAAGCCCTGACCCCGGCCGCCATCGTGGCGACGGCGGAAGCGGCCTATGCCCGCTATGGCTTCAACGACTTCAAGCTCAAGGGCGGCGTGCTGTCAGGCGCCGAGGAAATGAAGGCCATCGAGGCGCTGGCCAAGCGCTTTCCCAAGGCGCGCATCACGCTTGATCCCAACGGCGCCTGGTCGCTGAAGGAAGCCATTGGCTTGTGCAAGGGTCGTGGCGATATCCTGGCCTATGCCGAAGACCCCTGCGGCGCCGAAGGCGGCTATTCAGGGCGCGAGATCATGGCGGAGTTCCGCCGCGCTACCGGACTTCCCACCGCCACCAACATGATCGCCACCGATTTCCGCCAGATGGTGCATGCGATGGATCTGGGCTCGGTGGATATTCCCCTGGCCGACCCGCATTTCTGGACCATGGCGGGCAGCGTGCGCGTTGCCCAGATGTGTGCCGACCGCGACCTGCGCTGGGGCAGCCACTCCAACAACCATTTCGACGTCTCGCTCGCCATGTTCACCCATGTCGCGGCGGCGGCGCCCGGCAACGTCACCGCCATCGATACCCACTGGATCTGGCAGGACGGCCAGCGCCTGACCAAGGAGCCGTTCCAGATCAAGGGCGGCCTGGTCCAAGTGCCCAAACGCGGCGGGCTGGGCGTGGAACTCGACATAGCGGAGGTGGAAAAAGCCCATGCCGCCTACAAAAGCCTGGGCGACGGCGCCCGCGACGATGCCGCGGCCATGCAGTTCCTGATCCCGGGCTGGAAATTCGACCCCAAGAAGCCGTGTTTGGTCCGCTAAGGCTGTTATAATTCGCCCATGAACTTCCAATCCAAGCCGCCACATGAAGAACCGCGCCGCATCCAGGTGGCGCCCGGCGACAATGTCGCCATCATCGTCAACGGGCTGGGCCTTCCCGCCCGCAGCACC
>CAIUTH010000343.1 GCA_903902075.1 uncultured Alphaproteobacteria bacterium | reverse complement strand
GCTGATGACTTGATAGGCGGGGCCCTGGGCCAGCGCGGGCGCCGATGGCATCAGCGCCGCCATCAGTACGGCCAGCGCGGCAAACCCCCGGAACATCTGCTTTCCCCTTTTGGTGGCAGATTGATTAACCATGGTTAACAAGAGGTTAATTCTCATAGCCGGGGCAGCCTCAGCTCCATGGTGGCGCCGTGGCCGGGGCCTTCGCCCACGAGCCGCATCGCCCCGCCCATGCGCCGCGCCAGTTCCATGGCGATGGCCAGGCCCAGCCCCGCGCCGGTCACCGTGCCGGTGCGGTCGAAGCGCTCGAACGGCTTGCCGGCGCGTTTCCTCTCATGCGGCGTGAAGCCCTTGCCGCTGTCGGACAGGGTAAGGACGCCGGCGCCTTCCTCGAAATGGATGTCGGCGCGCACGATGCCGCCTTCGGCCGTATAGGCCAGCGCGTTGGTCAGAAGGTTCGCCAGGATGCGGCGCACCGCGCTGGCATCGGCCCGCACCACGCCCGGCTCAGCGAAAGCGACGCTGAGCGAGATGCGGCGCGAGAAGGCGCGGCCCTGATGTTCCTCGATGCATTGCGTGGCCAGTGAGGCCAGGTCCACTGCTTCCTCGGTGAGGGGATAGCGGCCGGCCTCGATATTGGCGAATTCCAGAATGTCGCTGATCTTGGTGTGCAGGTTCTTGCCGGCCTCGCCGATGTCGCGGGCATACTCGCTGTACTTGGCATGGCCGCAGGGGCCGTAAAATTCCTCGGCGATGATTTCGGAAAAGCCGATCACCGCATTCAGCGGCGTCCGCAGTTCATGGCTCATATGGGCGATGAATTCGGACTTGGCGCGCAGGGCTTCCATGGCGCCGCGCTCGGCATTTGCCAGCCGCACCATCAACCGCGCTTCGACGGGGCGGGTGGATTTCAGGGCGCGGATGGCGCGGTTGGCTTTCGCATGCCGTTCGAAAGCGCCCACAAAGAGCGCTGCCAGCCAGCCGCCGGCGATCGCTGGACCCAGGATCACGAACAGGTAGAGCGGCAGAGCTCCGGTCCAGTCGGCGAGCGCGGCGGGCTCGTCCACGCTGGTCATTACCGCCAGCGGCCAGCCCGGCACCGGCGCGGTCAGGCCGCGGGCCGCGCGCGCGGGCACCAGGGCGGTGCGGTGTCCGCCCAGCGGCAGGGGTGCGAACAGCACCGCCACAGTCTTGCCGGCATCGCGGAAGGCAACGCCGCCGGGGAAGCTGGTGCGCGGGCCTGCAAAGACGGGCGCCGTCATCGGCGCGACGGTGGCGTCCAGGCGCGCCAGCGGGGCGCCGTCCGGCCCCCACACGGCGATGTCGCGGATGGCGGGCTCGGCCCGGCCCAGATCGGCGCTGCGATATTGCTGCGGGCTGGCGGCGAACACCGCGCCCATGCGGGCATAGCGGTCCAGGGTCTGGGCGGTGCCATTGGCCACTTCGACGATGCGGGCGCGCTCGAAGCCGGCGGCCTGGGCCAGCGCCCGGCCGCGGTCCATCCGCATCTGGAGCAGGGCGGCGGCGGCGAAGCTGCCGCAGATCAGGATGATGCAGATGGGGACAATGAAGCGGACGTCGCGCGTGGCGCGACGCACAAAGGACCGTCCCTGGACGGTGGCCCCGTCCAGCCCGGTCCACAGGCGCAGTACCGCCTCGGCCATGATCCCCACCATGCGCGGTGATTCGCGCTTGGATCAGTATGGGAATCACCGACTCCCGCGTCACCTAGTTAATAGAGAGTCGTGCTATCCGAATCGGTGGAGGACTCAGGAACTCAGCCGCCGAGCATCTTTCCCGTCACTTCGAACAGGTTGGGCGAGATGCCGGGCAGGTCGCGGATGGTCTTGAGCTCGGCCTGCATCATTTCCTGGCGGGCCGGATCGTAGCGCCGCCAGCTTTCGAAGGCGCCCGCCATGCGGGCCGCCACCTGCGGGTTCATCGGGTCCAGGGTGCGGATCACCTCGCCCACCAGCCGGTAACCGGCGCCGTCCGCGCTGTGGAAGCGCAGGTGATTGACGCTGAAGGCGCCGACCAGGGCGCGCACCCGGTTGGGATTCTTGATGTCGAAAGCCGGGTGCTTCATCAGTTCGCGCACCGCCGTGATGGTCTCGGGCAGGGGCGAGCCGGCCTGCAGGCTCATCCACTTGTCCAGCACCAGCGGGTCATTCTTGAAGCGGTCATGGAAGTGGGTGAAGGCGTTGTCGCGCAGGGGCGACTCCATGCGGGTCAGCGCCGCCAGCCCCGCGATCATGTCGGTCATGTTGGTGGCGCTGCGATAGTGCGCTTCGGCAAGGCCCGCCGCAGCTTCGTCATCGGCAGCGGTGAGATAGCGCAAGGCCGCATTGCGCAGCGCGCGGCGCCCGGCCGAGGCGGAATCCGGGCTGAAATCGCCGGCATCGCGCATGTGTTCATATAATTGGGCCAGGCGGTCGCGGTGCGCCAGCGCCACGGCGCGCACCAGCGCCACCCGCGCGGTATGGATGCCGATCGGATCGACCGGCGTCTTCTTGGCCGCCAGTTCGCTTTCGGTGGGCGGCATCAGCATCTGGGCGGCGAAAGCCGGATCCTTCTCGGCTTCGGCCAGCACATCGCCGATGGCGGTGATGTAATCACTGTTGGCGTCGCTGCGCGCCTTGCCCGCCACTTCCAGCATGATCTCGGCGGCCAGGATCTGGCCGGCTTCCCAGCGGTTGAAGGCGTCGCTGTCCTTGCCCATCAGGAGCGCGCGGTCGTGGCGGCCATGCGGCGTGCGGAATATGGCGGGGGCCGAGAAGTCGCGGCCCAGCGACAGCAGCGGTTCTTCGCTGACGCCGGTGAAGGTGAAGCGCTGAAAGTTTTCGGTCAGCTCCAGCACGCGGGTGGTGGGACCGGCATGGTTCTCGCCGTCCAGTGTCAGTGGCAGATGCGCACCGCCCTTGCCCACCAGGCCGATGCGCACCGGGATGTGCATGGGCTGCTTGTCCGGCTGGCCAGGGGCGGGCGCGAGGCTTTGCGTCAGGTCCAGTGAATAGGTCTTCGCCGCAGCATCATAGGTGCCGCGCGCTTCGATCACCGGCGTGCCGGCCTGGCGGTACCACAGGCGGAACTGGCTGAAGTCACGCCCCGATGAGTCTTCAAAGCATTTGACCCAGTCTTCCACCGTGGCGGCCTCGCCGTCATGACGCTCGAAATACAGGTCGGTCGCCTTGCGATAGCCCTCATCGCCCACCAGGGTCTTGAGCATGCCGATCACCTGCGAACCCTTGTCGTAGATGGTGGCGGTGTAGAAGTTGTTGATCTCGATATAGCTCTGCGGCTGCACCGGATGGGCCAGAGGGCCGGCATCCTCGATGAACTGGCGGCCGCGCAGGGCGCGCACATCCTGGATGCGCTGCACGCCTCTGGAGCGCATGTCGCCGGAAAAATTCTGGTCGCGGAAGACGGTTAGGCCTTCCTTCAGCGACAACTGGAACCAGTCGCGGCAG
>CAIUTH010000342.1 GCA_903902075.1 uncultured Alphaproteobacteria bacterium | reverse complement strand
CGTTAAATCAATAACTTAACATGGCCGTGGGGACGGGCACGCGCCGCTTTGGCCTTATATACCTTGGCCGTACCGATTCAGGAAAGTGTCCCTTTAGACAAGTTCCACCCGTTCATAATTGGACGGGTCGGCGAACAGCTTGCGCAGCAGGGCATTGTTGGTGGTGTGGCCGGACTTGCGGCCCTCGAAACGCGCGACCAGCGGGGCGCCGGCCAGCGCCATGTCGCCGATGGCGTCCAGGATCTTGTGGCGCACAAACTCGTCAGCGAAGCGCTGGCGGTCGCGGTTGATCACGCCGGTATCGTCCAGCGCCAATGTGTTCAGCAGGGACGCGCCCTTGGCCAGGTCCATCTTGTTCAGGGCCTCCAGCTCGCTGAGGAAACCAAAGGTGCGGGCCGGCGCGATCTCGGCGCGGAAACCGGCGCGGCTGAAGGCGAAGGTGTAATACTGCTCGCCGATCACCGGGAAACTGAGCTCATAGCTGTAGGACAGCGCATCGTCCGGCAGCAGCGAGGCCCTGGCGTCACCGCTTTCCACGCTCACGTCCTTCAGCACCTTCACCACCGTGCGCGCCTGCGGCTGTTCGCCCAGGCCGGCGCCTTCTAGCAGGTCCAGATAGGAAAGTGCATCGCCATCCAGGATGGGCGGCTCCGGCCCGTCCAGGCTGACCAGAAGATCGTCGATCTCCAGGCCCGCCACTGCCGCCATCAGATGCTCGACCACACCCACCTTGGCGCTGCCCTGCCCGATCACCGTGCCCAGCCGGGTTTCACTCACCTGATCATAGCGGGCGGGGATATCGACACCCAAATCCGTGCGTCGAAAGACGACGCCGCTGCCCGATACGCCGGGCGACAGGATCATGGTCACCGGCACCCCGGCATGCAGGGCGGTGCCGGTCACGGTCAGGGCGTGCGCGATGGTGCGGCGGGGCGTCATGCCTGCACCTTATAAACAAAAAGGGCGGCCGTAAGGCCGCCCTTTTCGATTTCGCTGGAAACCAGCCTAGTTGGACTGGCGGCGCAAAAAGGCCGGGATTTCGAACTGCTCATCCCGCTTGTGATCGGGGAACAGGTCGTCGGCATTGCCGCGCGGCGCGTCCATGGGCTGCTGGGGCTGCGGCATGGTCTGCGCCGTGGCGCGCGGGCCCTGATTGGAAGCAGGCGCCATGCGCGGCTCCGGCTGCGGTTCGGCGCGCATGTCGGGCGCGGCCTTCTTGCGGCCAAAGAAGCCCCAGCCGCTCTTCTTCTCTTCCGAAGCACGCGGGGCCAGCGGCTGCTCGGTGACCGGGCGATAGGTCTCGGTGACCGGATACTTGGTCGCCAGCGACACAGGCTCAGCCGCCACTTCCGGGGCGTCATCGCCGCCCAGGATATAGTCCTCGGCCGGGCTCTTTTCGGCACCCATCTGGCTGGCCAGCGCGTCCATGCTGGCATGAACGGGATTGGCAGCGGGCTGGTAAGACGGCGTCGGCGCCGCCGAAACCGGCACAGGCTGGGCAACGCGGGCCGGCGACTTCAGGTTCAGGTGCGGATGCAGCGGACGCACCTTTTCGGGCAGCGGCATGCGCATCTGCTCGGCATCGATGCCGGTGGCGACCACCGACACGCGGATGCGGCCTTCCATGTCGTCCAGGATAGTGTTGCCGAAGATGATGTTGGCGTCCGGGTCCACTTCCGAACGGATGCGGTTGGCAGCCTGCTCAACTTCGAACAGCATCAGGTCCGGACCGCCGGTGATGTTGATCAGAACGCCCTTGGCGCCCTTCATGGTCACATCGTCCAGCAGCGGATTGGAGATCGCCATGTCGGCGGCCCTCTGGGCGCGGTCTTCGCCTTCGGCCTCGCCGGTGCCCATCATCGCCTTGCCCATCTCGGAGATCACCGACTTGATGTCGGCAAAGTCCAGGTTGATCAGGCCGGGCATCACGATCAGGTCGGTGACGCCGCGCACGCCGGCATGCAGCACTTCATCGGCCATGGCGAAGGCCTGGGCCATGGTGGTGCGCTCATTGGCGACGCGGAACAGGTTCTGGTTGGGAATGACGATCAGGGTGTGCACGAACTGCTGCAGTTCCTGGATGCCGCGTTCGGCCACGCGCATGCGCCGGTCGCCTTCCAGGCTGAAGGGCTTGGTCACGACACCAACGGTCAGGATGCCGGCTTCGCGCACCGCACGCGCGATGACCGGCGCCGCACCGGTGCCGGTGCCGCCGCCCATGCCGGCGGCGATGAACACCATGTGCGCGCCCGAAAGCTGCTCCATAATCTCGGTCATGGATTCCTCGGCGCCGGCCCGGCCAACTTCGGGCTGGGCGCCCGCGCCCAGGCCTTCGGTGGTGGAGACGCCAAGCTGGATGCGGCGCTGGGCCTTGGACTGGGCCAGGGCCTGGGCATCGGTGTTGGCGACCACAAAGTCGACGCCTTCAAGACCAGCCTCGATCATGTTGTTGACGGCATTGCCGCCGGCGCCGCCCACGCCCAGAACCGTGATGCGGGGACGCAGTTCTTTCGTCTCGGGTACTTTCAGGTTGATCGCCATATTAGATTCTCCTCATCATGTTGGTCGCTCCGGCTCTCGCCGACGCTTGTGAGATGCTTCGATCACCTTGCGGCACGCCAGAATTCCCAACTGATTCGCTGTTGTATTGTTGAATCATTAGAGCCACCTGCGGGTCAACCGGCCCAGCCAGCTTTCATTCTTCTCCTGGCGGTGCCCCAGGGCGATATCCGGATTCAAAAGTTCGGGCGGCATGGTCGCGCCGGCCATCAGCAGGCCGATGGCGGTGGCATAGTCCGGGCCCGCCGATGCGGCAGCCAGGCCCGTGAAAGCCTGGGGCCGGCCGATGCGCACCTGCTTGTTCAGGATGCGCGCGGCCAGTTCGCGGGTTCCCGCCAGCTGGCAGGCGCCGCCGGTCAGGACAGCGCGGCGGCCCGCCGCCACGTCGAAGCCTGACGCGCGAAGGCGGGTCTGGACCTCGCCAAAGATCTCTTCCAGCCGGGCCTGGATGATGCGGGTGAGCATGGAGCGCGGCACCCGCAGGGCGGAATCGGCGCCATCCTCGCCCATCTGGGCGACAGAGATGACATCGGCTCCGCCGTCCATCTCGCCCATGGCCGCGCCATACAGGGTCTTGGTGCGCTCGGCCGCCGCCAGCGGCGCCGCCAGCATGCGGGCAATGTCGCTGGTGACGGCAAAGCCGCCGATCGGCACGACATCGGCATGCACCAGATGACCTTCCAGGAAGACGGCGATGGAGGTGGTGCCGCCGCCCATGTCGATCACGGTGGCGCCGATCTGCTTTTCATCCTCGGTCAGGGTGGAAAGGCCGCTGGCATAGGCGCCGAACTGGGTGCCGATGACATTGAGGTGGCAGCGTTCCACCGCCAGCTTGAGGTTCTGCAGGGGCGAAGGCTTCACCGCCACCGCATGCATGGCCACGCCGATGCGCTGGCAGAACATGCCGGACGGGTTCTTCACGCCCCGCGCTTCATCCACCACATATGTGGTGGGCGCGCTCTGGATGATCTCATGGCCTTCCAGCTTGGCGCGGGCGCGGCCATCGGCCAAAAGCGCGCGCAGGTGGTTGTCCGAAACCAGCGCGCCGTCCAGCGACATCACTGTGCGGCTGGTGACCGACACCGGCTGGCCGCAATTGACGCTGATCAGCACATTCTGGATGCGGGCATCGGCCATGTTCTCGGCGGCGGCGACGCAGTCGCGGATGGACTCCTCGGCCTGTTCCAGGCTGGTTATCGTGCCCGCTTTCAGCCCGGAGGATTCGCGCAAGGCACTGCCCAGCACCTTCAGGGAACCGGATTCGGCCTGGCCGATGACGCAGACGATCTTGGAGGTGCCGACATCCAGCGCCGACACAAGGCCGGTGCGATAGGCGGGGATTTCGTTGTTCACGCGCAAGCGGACCGTCTGGTTCATGTCTCTTTTCCTCGTTCCACGTCCTTCTTGTCGCCATTCTTGAGCAGGAAGAAGTAGTGGGTCGGCGAACGCAAATCGATCTGGGTAACATCGCGCTCCAGGATCGAACTGTCGATGATCAAATGCTCCAGCGCATCGAGTTGCTTCTGCCAACCGGTTTCCGGCAGCTGCACGACAACCCCGTCATCCAGGATCAGGTTCCAGCGGCGCATGGAAACTCTGGCGTAAGCAGCAATGCGCGCGGCGATGGCGCGTTTGCTCTGCACCGCATCGACAAGATCGGCGGCGGCGGCGGGCGCGCCCGCGCCCACCAGCTTGGGCAGGCGGCGGAACTTTTCCACGTCATGGCTGGTAATGGGCTTGCCGTTGCGTTCCACCACGGTGATGGGCGCTTCGCCCCTGGCGTCG
>CAIUTH010000341.1 GCA_903902075.1 uncultured Alphaproteobacteria bacterium | reverse complement strand
GGGCAACTGACATGCCCGCTGCCCAACTGTTCATCGAACGCGTTGCTGTCCCGGAACCAGCCTTCGAATTCGTGCCTCCGATCGCACCGAAGCGAATACGCAATCACCTCTGACGCTCCACACCAGCCTGCCCCCAGGCTGTATACACACCATGGTCCGCCACCGGACGATTCGCAAGACTTTTACGGGCCTGTGAAGTCCCGGTCATGTTGCAGGCTGGGAACCTTTGCGCGGGCCGCCGCCGACAGTGCCGGATCGATCTCCGCCACGATCACGCCCGGATCGCTCCCCGCTTCCGCCAGCACATCGCCCCACGGCCCCACGATCATGCTGTGGCCATAGGTCTTGCGGCCATTGTCATGCAGCCCGCCCTGTGCGGGCGCGATGACGAAGGCGCCATTCTCGATGGCGCGGGCACGCATCAGAACATGCCAGTGTGCTTGCCCCGTCGGCACCGTGAAAGAGGACGGGATGGTGAAGGCGAACGCGCCCGCCTGCGCCAGCCGGCGATAGAGCTGCGGAAAACGCAGGTCGTAGCAGATCGTCATGCCGACAGGGCCGAGCTCCGTATCGGCCAGCACGCACGTCTGGCCGCCTTCGACCTGGCTGGACTCGCGATAGCTTTCGCCCTGCGCCACCGTCACGTCGAACAGGTGAATCTTGTCGTAGCGCGCCTGAACCGTGCCATCAGGGGCGAGCAGGAAAGAACGGTTGGCGGTCCTGGTGTCGCTGACCTTGATGTGCAGCGATCCGATCAGCAGCCAAATTTTCAAATCTTTGGCCAGCGCCGAAAATGCCGGCAGTGACGGATCATTCGGTTCGTCGAACGTCGCGGCCAGCTTGGCGCGATTGTCCTGCGCCATGATGTTGGTGTTTTCCGGGGTGGCGATAAAACGCGCGCCCTGCCCCGCCGCCTCGCGCACCAGCGCGCTGGTATCGCGAATATTCTGGGCCACATCGCCGGTCGAGCGAAGCTGGACACAGGCAGCCTTAAAGGAAACGGGACCGGTCATGCCTTCAGCATAACCGATCCCGTTTTAAAAACGCGAAGCTTCTCAGTATTTGCCGGCGATCTTGGCCAGGCCCGCGCTGGTGCAGACCTCGTCCTTGTCGCCGCCCGGAGCGCCGGACACGGCAAAGAACCCGACGACCTCGGAGCCCTTGGTGATGGCGAGCGCACCCTGGCGGGCAGTATCGATCAGCGGGTTGGCCTTCAGCTCGGCGGCGAAGGCCGGATCGGCGGCGGCCTTCTTGGCCACGTCGCCGCTACTCATCTTGTACTTCAGCACCGCCTGGATCTTGCTCATGGCGATACGCTGGGTGACGGCGGCAGCGCCGTCATTGGAGATCACCACGATCGGTACGCCGGCAGAGTCGGCGATCATGGCGGTGGTCTTGTAGGTGTTGCCCAGGCAGACGCGATTGGCTTCCAGCGCGGCTTCGACGGCCACGGCGGTGGGAATGCCGGCGGCGCGCGCCGGGCGCGGCTGCTTCATTTCATCGGCGGTGGGCGCCGGCGCGATGGTCGGCGCAGGATTCATCTGGGCCATCGCGGCAGGCGCGGCCAGCATCAGGGCAACGGAAGCAAGCAGGATTTTTCTCATGGCGGTCTCTTCCCCTTATGGATGAATTGGCGGTCATATTCCGGGGGCCCGCCGCCTTTGTCCAGTGGTCCAGGGGTGTGCGACTGCGAAGGTTTTAGGAAGGTCAGGCCAGCAGCGGGTCAAGCTTGCCGTCCTTTTCCAGAGCGTAAAGCTCGTCACAGCCGCCGACATGGGTATCGCCGATGAAGATTTGCGGCACGCTGCGGGCGCCTCCGGTCTTGGATTCCATTTCCTCGCGCGCCTGCGTGTCCATCAGCACGTCTACTTCCTCGACCTCCGCGCCCTTTTTCTTCAGGAGCGACTTGGCCCGCACGCAATAGGGGCAGATCGGGGTCGTATACATCCGTACGGTTTTCATGGCGTCAGACTCGCGGCTTCAAGGCTCTATATAAGCACGTCCGGCGCGTTCACAACGCGCGCCAGCACCAGCACGTGAACGCGGGCCGCGCCCGCCCGTTTCAAGGCCCGGGTACAGGCTTCCACCGTCGCCCCTGTGGTCATCACATCATCCAGCAGCAGCACGCTTTTTCCCTTCACCCGGGCGGCCTCGGGAACTTGAAAAGCGCGCTGGACATTGCGGCGGCGCGCCTTGGCGCTGGCCATGGCGCCCTGGCTGGGCGTGGCGCGGCTGCGGACCAGAACGGGATCAAACACAAGGCGCCACTCCCGGGCCAGCGTGCGGCCCAGCCAGCGGGCGAAACCCGGCGCTAGGTCCAGCCGGTCGGCATGTTTCAGGCCCTGGATCGCGCCGCGACTTTTGTCGTCATAGGCCATGACGGTGCGGGCGCTGTCGAAGGCCGGCGGATTGGCCAGGCAAGCGGCGCAGAGATTGTTGCCGTCCAGCGCTACCGGAAACGGCATGCCGCAACAGGCGCAGCCGGGGCCATCGAGGAACGTGATGCCGCTCCAGCAATCGGCGCAAAACCCCGCCTCACCCACGCTGGCGCGGCAGCCGATGCACAGCGGCGGAAACAACAGGTCCAGAACCGGCTTGGCGACATTTCCCAGCATGGCGTCTAATCTAGCGAAGATGACATCGCCCCGTCCGCTCCTTTTTGATTTTACCGCCAGCCGGAACGCGCGCGCCCGGGCGGCGCGTCTGGCGGGTGACCGCTTCCTCGACCGCGCGGCGGCGGATGGCCTAGCCGACAGGCTGGCGGCGGTGACGCGCAAGTTTGAAAAGGCTTTGTGGATCGGGGACGCCGTGGCCCCGGAAATCGCGCCCTTCGCCACGCACTGGACCTGCGCCGATTTCGACGGCCACGAAATCCTTGACGCACAAGGCCCATTCGACCTGGCCATCAGTCTTTATTCCCTGCAGGCG
>CAIUTH010000340.1 GCA_903902075.1 uncultured Alphaproteobacteria bacterium | reverse complement strand
GTGCTGTGGGTTACATAATCCCTATATTACTGTGATAAATAGGTGGTCCTATGTGGTCAGGTAGTAGCCCAGATTACTAAGAGCACACTCTTCACACGGGAGGGGTCACAGGTTCAATCCCTGTCGCGCCCACCATTTAATGCGCGCCGTATCAATGGCTTGCTAAGCGGTTCGAGCAGAAAAAATCCGATCAGACCAACGCGTGTCACAATTCTGGCACAGTGGCGGATAGCTATGGCGACGAACAGGAAGCGCGGCAGTAGGTGGCAGGCTCAGGTACGTCGCAGGGGACGCGCTACCGCATCCAAGACATTCGCATTGAAAGCCGATGCAGTGCGGTGGGCTGGGCCCCGTGTTGGCGATCTCGATGCGGCCAAAGCCATCGTCCCGGGCATGGGCGCTGACCCGGATGGGCGAGAAATTGTCGCCATACTTGAAGGTGTTGGCGATCAGGTTGTTGAGGATCTGGGCAAGCCGCACCGGTTCGTCTCCACCGCCAGCACATTCTAGATAGTGCCGATCACCATATCCTTGCCGCCCAATGTGGCATCCAGCCTTATGCCGCTGATGCAGTTGTTCAATTTCGGGCCCAAGGGCCCGCGCTCGGGCTGGATGGTCAGGGCGCCGGCTTCGGCGCGGCTCATGTCCAGCAGGTCTTCATGCAGCCGCCGCAGCAGCTCGTCATTGTGGGCGACGATGGCGACGAATTCCGGCGCCAGCGATTACATGGTCAAGCCGTTCAATCCTGACTTTTTGCTGGAACGCTTGTCGCGCCTGGTGAAATCCAGCGCCATGGTGTGGGGAAAACCGCTTGTCGCCACAGCGCCCACTAGCGGGACCTGGGAGCTTTAAATAAGCTTCAGGTCGCGCAACGCCTGCGACAATTGCGCAAAATCATCCAGCACCAGGTCGGCGCCAAGATCTTTGGCCGGCACCGGCGTGAAGCCGTACGACATCAGGATGCAGGGCACGCCCGCGGCGCGGGCGGTGTTCAGGTCGGTGATGGAATCTCCGATCATCACCGCCGGTCCCCCGCCGCACTCCTCGACCACATCATGAAAGATGCGTGGGTCCGGCTTGGTATAGGTCTTGCGCCCCGCGCCATAGACGGCGGCGAACATTCCTTCCAATTCCAGTTGCGGTAACAACAGGTCGGTCAGGCCTTGCGGCTTGTTGGTCAGGACGCCCAGCCGCGCGCCGCCGGTCTTCAGCGATGCCAGTGTATCGATCACGCCGGGAAACAGCCGCGTGCCGTGGGCAATATGGCTGGTGTAATGGGCGATGAAGATGTCGATCAGCGCCGGCATCTGTTCTTCAGTCACAGGAGCCCCGCTGGCCTCCATCGCCTGGCTGATCAGCGCCTTGGCGCCAAAGCCCACCATGTGGCGCAGATGGCCCAGGTCCAGCAGGGGCCGCTCCCGGGCCGCCAGCACGGCATTGGTCGCCCCCAGAAGGTCGGGGGCGGTATCGGCCAGGGTGCCGTCCAGGTCGAAAATCAGGGCAGGGGGCAAGGCAAGGGCTTTCGGTAAGGTTTTGTAGCCAGAATCAAGGCAATATAGCGTTGCAAAACGTCATTTCACCTTTTTCCTGACAGAGCCTACCGGAGCATCATGTCGAAGGCCGCCGTAATCCTTGCCGCGGGGCAGGGCACCCGCATGAAGTCGGCGCTGCCCAAGGTGCTGCACAAGGTGGCCGGGCTGCCGCTGCTGGGCCATGTCATCGGCGCGCTGCGGGGCGCTGGCGTCGACCGCATCGTGGTGGTGACCTCGCCCGCCGGCGCTGGTGTTCGCGATTATGCCAAATCCATGGGCGCCGACAGCGCCATCCAGGATCAGCAGCTGGGCACCGGTCATGCCGCGGCCTGTGCGAAAGATGCGCTGGCGGATTTTTCCGGCACCTTGCTGATCGTCAATGGCGACATGCCGCTGGTCACCGGCGAGGTGATTGCCGACTGCCTGCGGGCGCAGGCGCGTACCGGCCTGGCCATGCTGGCCTTCGAGCCGGACGATCCTGCCGCCTATGGCCGTGTACTGATGACGCCGGACGGTTTTTTGAACCGCATCGTGGAATTCAAGGATGCGTCCGGCGCCGAACGTTCCATCGGCCTGTGCAATGCCGGCTGCTATGCGGCCGACGCGCAGAAATTCTTCCACTGGGCGCGCCTGCTGAAGAACGACAATGCGCAAAAGGAATATTACCTCACCGACGTGCCCAGCATCGCGCGCACCGATGGCGTCAAATGCGCCATCGCGGTGGCCGACGAGGTTTCCGTCTCCGGCGTCAACAGCCGCGCCGAACTGGCCGGTGCCGAGCGCATGTTCCAGGACCGCGTTCGGGGGCGCCTTCTGGCCGATGGCGTCACCATGCAGGCGCCCGAGACCGTGTTCTTCGCCCATGACACGGTGATCGAGAATGACGTGGAGATCGAACCCTTTGTGGTGTTTGGCCCCGGCGCGACGGTCAGGACCGGCGCGCGCATCCGCAGCCATTCGCACCTGGAAGGCGCCAGCGTTGCGTCCGGCGCCATCATCGGGCCCTTCGCGCGCCTGCGCCCCGGCGCGGTGATCGGCCAGAACGCCCATATCGGCAATTTCGTGGAAGTGAAGAATGCGGTGATCGGGGCGGGGGCCAAGGCCAACCATCTCACCTACCTGGGTGATGCGCGGGTGGGCGCGGGCGCCAATATCGGCGCCGGCACCATCACCTGCAACTATGACGGCTTCACCAAGTCGATTACCGAAATCGGTGCCGGCGCCTTTATCGGCTCGGACACCGCGCTGGTGGCGCCGGTCAAGATCGGCGACGGCGCCATCACCGCCGCCGGTTCGGTGATCACGCAAGATGTGGAAGCCGATGCACTGGCGATTGCGCGCGGGGCGCAAACCCAGAAGGCGGGTTGGGCGAAAGCCTTCCGCGACAAGAAAAAATCGGAGAAGAAATAATGTGCGGCATTGTCGGCATCGCGGGTACGCGCGACGTGGCTCCGGTTATCCTGGAAGCGCTCAAGCGCCTGGAATATCGCGGCTATGACTCGGCGGGTATCGCCACCCTGGATCACGGCGCCATCGATCGCCGCCGCGCGCCGGGCAAGCTCAACATGCTGGGTGCGGTGCTGCACGACCGGCCGCTGCACGGCCATACCGGCATCGGCCACACGCGCTGGGCGACGCATGGCGCGCCCACCGAGGCCAATGCCCATCCCCATGCCACGGCGCAGGTCGCCATCGTGCATAACGGCATTATCGAGAATTTCCGCGAGCTGAAGGCCGAGCTGACTGCCAAGGGCCACAAGTTCGAGTCCGAGACCGACAGCGAAACCGCCGCCCACTTGGTTACGCAACTGATGAGCGAAGGCCTTGCCCCCGATGCGGCCGCCAAGAGGGCGGTGGCGCGGCTCACCGGCGCCTATTCCATCGCCATGATCTTCAAGGACCATGACGGTTTGCTGGTCGGCGCGCGCCGTGGCGCGCCGCTGGCGGTGGGCTATGCCGACACCGAAGCCTATATCGGCTCGGACGCTTTCGCGCTGGCGCCTTTCACCAACAAGGTCGCCTATCTGGAAGAAGGCGATGTGGTGGTGATCCGGGGCGCGCAGGTCGCGATCTTCGATGGCGAGGGCCGCCCCGCCAACCGCGAGATCAAGATCACCTCCGCCAGCGCAGCGCTGGTGGACAAGGCCGGCCACAGCCATTTCATGGCCAAGGAAATTCATGAACAGCCCGAAGTGGTGGGCCATACGCTGGCCCATTACCTCGACCCCGCCGGCCCCGATGTGCGCCGCCAGGGCAAGGGCCTGCGCGATGCGCTGGTCAAGGCCTCGCGCCTGACCATCTCGGCCTGCGGCACCGCCTATTATGCCGGCCTGGTCGGCAAATACTGGTTCGAAAAGCTGGCGCGCATGTCGGTGGAAACCGATGTGGCCTCGGAACTGCGCTATCGCGATCCGGTCTATCCGGAAAATGGCGCGGCGTTGTTCGTGTCCCAGTCGGGCGAGACCGCCGACACGCTGGCCGCGCTGCGCGACGCCAAGGCCAAGGGCCAGACCACCATCGCGGTGGTGAATGTCGCCGAATCCTCCATTGCCCGCGAAGCCGACATCGTGCTGCCGACCTATGCGGGCCCCGAAATCGGTGTCGCCT
>CAIUTH010000339.1 GCA_903902075.1 uncultured Alphaproteobacteria bacterium | reverse complement strand
TCGGCAATGGTGGGATTGGCGACGGTCAGCCAGGCGCCGAACGTGGTTTCACCCTGTCTCAGGCGCTGTTTCAATTTCAGGCTGCGTTCGGACATCGATCAATTCCTGTAAATGTTCATATGCGTTTATCCCAGCCCAAGTTCGCGCAGGTAGGACCGCGTCCGCCTGGCGATGGGCAAAGGCTTGTCGAAAGGCGCCGGGAACATGTCCTGCTCGACAATTCCGAAGCCCGTGTAATCGATGTCGCGCAGCACATCGCGGAAGGCGTCGAAATCCACCGCGCCCTGGGATGGCTCCACGAACATGCCCATACCCACAGCCTGGGCGAAGGGAATGTTTTCGGCAGCCACACGCGCGCGCAGCACCGGATCGACGCTTTTGAGATGCAGGTACGGGATGCGCGCATGGTGCTTCTTCATGAAGGTCACCGGATTGCCGCCGCAATAGGAATGATGGCCGGTATCCAGCACGATGGACACCAGCGCCGGGTCGGTCATCGCCAGAAATTTCTCGATCTGGTCCTCATGTTCGACATGGGTCTGGGCATGGGGATGGAAGATCAGCTGCAAACCGTAATCGTCACGCGCGATGCGTGCCACGCGGTGGGTGGTGTCCACCAGCCGAGCGAAGGCGGCGTCATCGAGGCGGGCGGCCGCAATCTGCTCGCCGGTAAAGAGGTTGGTGTAGCAGTCGGGAATCAGCACCAGGAATTTGGCATTGAAGGCGTTGAGGATAGGCCCCAGGCCACGAAGCTGCTTTTCGATTCTGGGCCAGCCGGCATCGGGATTGGCCAGATCGCCTTCCACAAAAGAGCCGGAGACTTTCAGCCCGCGCTTGTCCAGTTCCTGTTTCAGGGTCGCAGGGTCTGTTGGCAGGTAGCCGAAGGGGCCCAGCTCGGTCCATTCGTAACCGGCTTCCGCGATCTCATCCAGAAAGCGATGCCACGGCGTTTGGCGCGCATCGTCGGCAAACCACACGCCCCAGGAATCCGGGGCACTTCCGATGGTCAGGTGCACGGCTTGTCTCCTGTCAGGCGGTCTTGCGCATGGGGCCGCTGGCACGCGACAGGGCCGCCTGGCGCCGGGCGAAGACGCCGCCCTTCATTACGCCCACGATCTTTTCCGGATCCTGGAAGATTCGGATGTCGGCGATGGGATCGCCATCCAGCACGACCAGGTCGGCCAGGAAGCCGGGACGGACCTGGCCCGTCTCGCCGCCCATCCCCATCAGGTCGGCGCCGTGGCGGGTGGCCGCCACGATCACATCCATAGGGGTGAAGCCGAACAGCTCGGTGAAGATTTCCAGGTCCTTGGCATTCTCGCCCTGGGGCGAAGTAATGAAAGCGCCATAGTCGCCACCCGGCAGCACGCGTACGCCGCGTTTGTGCAGGTCGCTCATGCAGTCGCTAAAAATGCCGATCTCGGTTTCCAGCGACTTGAGCTTTTCCTTGCTCCAGCCCAAACGGAATTCGTCATGGCGGCGGAACATGGCGATTGGGAAGCCCGCGCCTGGCACGACAAAGACCTTGTCCTTGACCGATTCCAGCATGTCGCGGGCTTCGCTGTCGGCATGGGGGGCATGGAAGATCACCGGTACGCCCTGACGCACGCACATCTTCACGCCGGCCGAGCTGGAGCAATGGGTGGCGACCACCAGCTTGCGCGCATTGGCGACCTGCATCACCGCCGCCAATTCGGGTTCGGTGATGACCGTGACGGTGTCGTCGGCATGCATATGACCCCAGTCGCGGTCGCCCGAGACATTGACCTTGATCGTGTCCACCCCGTCGCGCGCGGCCAGACGCGCCATCTTCATGAAATTGTCGGCGCCGTCACAGGCCACCGAGAAACGCAGGTTGCGGGGAAACTCCAGATAGTTGGTGTCCAGGTCGCCCAGGTTGCCCGTGGGCGTGATCTCCTGGCTGGCGGCGCGGATGCGCGGGCCTTCGAACATGCCCTTGTTGATGGCGTCGCGCACCGCCACGTCCAGTCGCGGCTTGGCCGAGGCGGCCGAGAACAGGCTGGTCCAGCCGCGCTGCAACAGCAGCTGCGCATTGGC
>CAIUTH010000338.1 GCA_903902075.1 uncultured Alphaproteobacteria bacterium | reverse complement strand
TCTTCGACCTTGCGGTGGTCGGCTTTGAGCAGGGCAATCGCGTCGGGCTTGTCGGCCATGGGGCATCCTTTGAAATGGGATTGCCGGTAAAGCCGTGAGACCGTCCAAACGTACCGCTGTTCGCTGCACCAAGGCGAAAGTCATCATGCTTGCGCAGGGATGCGTACAGTTCTGCACCCGCTAGCGCGGCTGGACCGGGCAGGCCTGCAGCGGCTGGGTGGTGCCGCAATGGGTGCAGGCAATCATCTGGAAACCGGGATTGGCACTGTCTTCGCGCTGGTCAAAGTCGCCGCCAATATCGACAAGCGTGCGCCTGGTGCCGGCTTCGCCATCCCAGGTCGCATGCCCGGTACGGGCACAGGATGGGCAGGCGATCTCTTCCATGAACTGCTTGGCGTCTGTCAAAACTTTGCCCTCCCCGGGACAGGGCAACGCTAGCACGCAAAACGGGACGGTATCGTCAAATCGCCGGGAATCTTCCGCTCCGCGGCATTACCAATCAGCGGTCGCCACGATGGTTGCGCCGGTTGTCGGCTTCCTGCTGATCGGCGATATCCAGTGCGGGCGTTTGATACTCGACGCTTTTGACAATGCACTGGGGCGGGCCGACCGGATCGCGCTTTATGACTTCATCGCCGGGGACGATACAGGACAGCGTGCCCACGCCACGGCTGCGGAACGCCAGGCCGAACTGGTACTGCAGATTGTAGCACTGTCCGATGAAGTTGAGGCGATAACGCTGGCGGGAGATGTCCGTGACGATAAGCGAACGGTTCCTCGGCACGACCTGATAGTCGTGAATGTTGCGCTGGCGCAGGCAGGGGGCTTCCGGCCTTTCCCTGTCGCGATAGGGCTGGGCAAGGGCGGGAAGGGCAACGCAGGCCATGGCGGACGCTAGTACAATGGAACGGATCATGTCGCTACTCCTGTTGCCCCGCCGCGCGCCCGTGGAAACGGCGAGTTCCCGGGACGGTTCCGGCTCGATAGCCCTTCAGTGCAGGCCGCTGCGGATTTCCGTCCAGGCGCTGACGATTTTTTCCTTGTTGGGCAACGGCTGCTGGAAGATGCCGCCTTTCAGGAACGTCTCCAGGTCGCGGGGCACGTTCAGCGCCTGGAACACGCTGTCGGGCACATTCTTCACCGCTTCGATATTGGCAGGCTCATCGCCGATAGTGGTGATCATGTAGCGGGCGGCGTCATCGGCCAGACCGGAATCGATCAGCGCCAGCGCCTTTTCCTCGTTCGACGGGTCCTTGTGCATCACCAGGCCGCAGACATAGGTGAAGATGCCGCCCGGCGGGGTCAGGTACGCCACCGGCTTGTGCTCCCGGTTCAAGGACGCAAAGGTCGTGCGCCAGCTCATCGCCGCCACGATTTCGCCCGACGCCAATCCTTGCGCCAGCGCGGTGTTGTCGGCGGAGACGAAGCGCAGCTGCGGCACCAGTTCACGCAGCTTGGCCTGCACCTTCACCCAGTCGGCCTCGGACATGTGATAGGCGTCGATGCCGATCATGTGGGCGATGAACGGCACCACATCGTCGGCGCCGTCCAGCACCGAGACGCGGCCCTTGTATTTGGGGTCGAACAGAATGTCCCAGCTTTGCGACTTGGCATACTCCGGCGCCAGGTCGGTGCGGATGGTCAGCGAGGTGTTGCCCCAGTAATGCGGCACAAACCACACCTTGCCCGGTCCCGCCGACATGCCCGGCAGGTTGCGCAGGGCGGGGGCGATCTTGTTCCAGTTCTTCAGTTTCGAGGTGTCGATCGGCTGGATCAGGCCGGCGTCCTTCCAGCGCGGCAGGCTGTAGAGGCAGGGTCCCATCACGTCCGGCTTGAAGCCGGCGCGCATCTTGGAGAAAGCCTCATCCTCGTCGGCGAAGATGCTGGTGCCGACCTTTTCGTGATAGGCCGCCTCATAGGCGGCGGTAAAATGCGGGTCCACATAATCCTGCCACTGGAACAGGGTGGGGGGCTTGGAGCCGCCCGGTCCCGGCATCAGGAACCATCCGCCGCCGATGATCAGGATTGCAGCCACCAGGCCGCCCAACGCCCATTTCATGCCAAGCCCCTCGCCAATACGAAGGCTAGGTTAGACGCGCATCTGCGCGCGTCACAAGTTCGAGTTTTGCGGCCTTCATGCTTCGACAGGCTCAGCATGAGGATTTGTGGAATTCCTCACCCTGAGCTTGTCGAAGGGTGAGGTTTAC
>CAIUTH010000337.1 GCA_903902075.1 uncultured Alphaproteobacteria bacterium | reverse complement strand
GGCTTTGTCGAATATTACCGGGTCAGCGAAAACGGGCTGACCAACCAGGGCTGGAAGGATTCGGCGGATTCGGTGATGCACGCCGACGGACAGCTCGCCACCGGCCCGATCGCGCTGTGCGAAGTGCAGGCCTATGTCTATGCCGCCAAGTCCGAAGGCGCCGTATTGGCGGCCGAGCTGGGCTATCGCAGCCGCGCGCATGAGTTGCAGGAGGCGGCCGAAAAGCTGCGCCAGTCCTTCGAGGACACGTTCTGGCTGGAAGAGCTGGGCACCTATGCCATCGCGCTGGACGGCGCCAAACAGCCCTGCCGGGTGCGCAGCTCCAATGCCGGACAGGTGCTGTTCTGCGGCATCGCCGCGCCGGAGCGGGCGCAGAAGGTCGCTGCCACGCTGATGATGCCGGAAATGTTCTCGGGCTGGGGCGTGCGCACCCTGTCGGCCGATGCGCCGCGCTTCAATCCCATGTCCTATCACAATGGTTCGGTGTGGCCGCATGACAATGCCCTGATCGCACTGGGCCTGTCGCATTATGGTCTCAAGCGCGGCGTCTCGGCGATCTTCGAGGGTCTGTTCGATGCCGCGGTGCATATGGACATGATGCGCTTTCCCGAACTGTTCTGCGGCTTTCCCCGTCGGCGCGGCACGGCGCCGGTGCTGTATCCGGTGGCCTGCGCGCCGCAGGCCTGGGCCAGCGTGGTGCCGTTCGCGCTGCTGCAGGCGTGCCTGGGGCTGGAGCTGTGTTTTGCCAAACGCGAAATCCGCTTCAATAATCCGCAGCTGCCCAAATTCCTGGAAGAGATCCACATCAATAGCCTGGCGCTGGGCGAGGCGTCGGTAAATCTGCGCCTGCGCCGCCGCGGCGCGCATACGGAAGTCGCGATTGTCTCCCAGCGCGGGGACATCTCGATCAAGATCACGCAGTAAGAAATAAGTGGGGGGTTTCTGTTGCCCGGTACCCCCCGAACCGCGCTTGGCTAACCGAAGTTAGGCAGCGAGGGCCATTTCATTATCGTTGGCACCTAAACAATAGTCCGATGACGGCGGAACCATACCGGGCAAAAGAACTGCCTTTACACATCCGTCGATCCTGTTTCGCCCCCACAAAAACCCATCCGCAGATGGGCTTATGGTGGAGGCGCCGGGTACCGCCCCCGGGTCCGGCCTGCTTATTACACAGTCGTTTATCGCCATAGTCTGCCGGGCGAACCCGACGAGCGCTCTTAATATAGGGGCCGGGTGTTAAGAATTGAAGGGGCGGAACCTGCTTGACTCCCGCGCCGCGGGCGGGCATCCGCCTGAAAATGAAAGCCATTTTTGCCAGCGAAGGCGAAATCATCCATGTCGGCGAAGGGTTGATGGCCTGCAGCCTGACCAAGGAGGAATGGACCCATGCGGCCCATTTTGCCGCGGCGCTGTGGCTGATGCGCTATCGCACGTACCTGGAACCCGCTGCGGCCATGCCGGGGCTGATCCGCGCTTTCAATGAAGCGGTGGGCGGGGTGAACAACGACACCACCGGCTATCACGAGACCATCACCCAGGCTTCGCTGCGGGCGGCCCGCGGGGTGTTCGACAGTTTTCCGGCGGATGTGCCGGTCTACCGGATCGTCAATGCCCTTATGTCCACCAACTTCGTCAACCCCAACTGGCTGCTGGAATATTGGTCGCGGGAGCGACTGATGTCGGTGGAGGCGCGCCGCGTCTGGCTGGAACCGGATCTCAAAGTCCTGCCATTCTGAGCCGAATCCGGTAAAATCGCCCCATGCAGCAATATCTCAATCTTCTGAGGCTGGTCCGCGATACGGGCGTGGAAAAGACCGACCGCACCGGCACCGGCACGCGCTCGATCTTCGGCCACCAGATGCGCTTCAACCTGGCGGATGGCTTTCCGCTGGTCACCACCAAGAAGGTGCATCTGAAGTCCATCATCTATGAACTGCTGTGGTTCCTGCGCGGCGAGACCAACGTCCATTGGCTGCAGGAACACGGCGTCAGCATCTGGGACGAATGGGCCGATGCCAATGGCGAGCTGGGCCCGGTCTATGGCTATCAGTGGCGCAGCTGGCCGTCGCAGACCGATGGCACCATCGACCAGATCGCCGGCCTGATCCGCGATATCAAGACGAACCCGGACTCGCGCCGCCTGATCGTCACCGCCTGGAACCCGGCGGATATCCCGAAGATGGCGCTGCCGCCCTGCCACTGCCTGTTCCAGTTCTATGTCGCGGACGGCAAGCTGTCGTGCCAGCTCTACCAGCGTTCCGCCGACATCTTCCTGGGCGTGCCGTTCAACATCGCCTCCTATGCGCTGCTCACGATGATGGTGGCGCAGGTGACGAGCCTGAAGCTGGGCGACTTCGTGCACAGTTTCGGCGACGCGCACCTATATCTGAACCACCTGGACCAGGCGAACGAGCAGCTGTCCCGCAAGCCCTATCCCCTGCCGGTGATGAAGCTGAACCCGGACGTGAAAGACCTGTTCGACTTCAAATACGAGGATTTCACCCTGGAAAATTACCAGGCCCATGCCGGGATCAAGGCGCCGATTGCCGTCTAAACCGGGATATTTGACAAAGCTCGGGCGGTGCTTAAAAGACCGCTCACAAGGAGATTTTCCATGGCGACCGCGGACGTACAGGGCAAGGAAGAGACCAAGCTGGCCAATGGCGGTGGGGCATTTCCGTTCTGGGTGTCGGTCGTCATCGTCGGCGGCCTGTTCGCCGTCCTGGTTGCCATCGTTTATGGCGTGATCCAGCTCTTCTCTTAAGCTTTCTCTCGAAGCCGTTTCCGGTCTAGCCTTCCTGAAAAAATAGGAGGCCCATGAAATTCCTCATTCCGATAGCCTTGAGCGTGGCGCTGGCATCGCCCGCCGCGGCCCAGCTCGTCCGCCATCCCGTCACCAAGGATGATGCGCGGCCCAATGATCCCAAGGTGCCGGATTCCTATGTCCTGAGCGGCAAGTTCGATCGGGTGCTGGTGATCCGGGCCAAGAACAAGACCGACCTGCTCACCGAGATGGAAAAGCAGGTCAAGGCGCAGAACATCAAGAATGCCGTGATCCTGTCCGGCATCGGCTCGGTGCGCGGCTACCGTTTCCATAATGTGGCAGGACGCGACTATCCGGTGCCCGACATGTTTGTCAGCGCGCCCAACACGCCCGCCGATTTCATCGGCATGAACGGTTATGTCGTGAACGGGGTCATCCACGCGCACATCATATTGGCGCTGGGC
>CAIUTH010000336.1 GCA_903902075.1 uncultured Alphaproteobacteria bacterium | reverse complement strand
TGACCTTGTCGCGCGTTTCCTCGCGCACATTTGTCCCCGAATTGATCACGCGCGATACGGTCATGGGCGAAACGCCGGCATGGCGTGCCACGTCGTTGATGGTGACAACACTGCCACTTCGGCGGGTGTTCTTGCGGGCCAACGGTCGTCTCCTTCCCGCCAGTACTAGCAAACCTCCGGTTGGCTGACGACTCCCCCTAGGCAGGCAGCGAATAGGCCACCAGATCGGCGCCATAGGAACTGCCCTGCGCGCAGACTAGGTACTGCTTGCCATTGTGCATGTAGGTCATGGTGGCGCCGGTTTGCACCTTGTCCATGAAAACTGCGCCCTTCTGTTCGCCGGTGGCCTTGTCATAGGCCCTCAGGCGCGCACCCTTGCGGCCTTTCTCATCGGTGAACAGCCCGCAATCGCCGCAGATCACCAAACTCTTGGTAGTTAGCGTTCCCAGGATACCCGCCTGGCCAGTGCGCGGAATGGAAACACCCTTGAGCAGGCGATGGTTCTTGATGTGGTCCGGCGTCTCGCCATGAACGATCTGCCACGCCTGCGTGCCTTTCGCCAGGTCGATCGCCGTGATGGTGCCATAGGGCGGCTTCATCAGGGGAATGCGCTCGATTGAAATCACGCCCGGCCCGATGGGATCGTTCATGCCGTCCGGGCGATACCGAAAGAACGAACTGCCGCCCTTGAGGCTGGCCACGCCGCCGAACGACCCGCCATTCGAGTCGGAACTGCCCGGCGGCGGATAGCCGCCGGTTTGAACGGCCTTGCCGTCCTTGGCCATAGTTGCACCGATGACGCCCATCTCGTTCTTGGAAAACACATAGAGAATATGGGTTTCCGGATCGTAGGACGCGCCCGGCCAGTTGATGCCGCCCTGCAGGCCCGGCATGCACAGCGCCCCGAAAATCTTGTCGTCCACCATGGGCGGCGGCGTATAGAGGTCGGCTAGGACATAATGACTCGCGATCTCACGCGCGCGCGCCTTGATCTCGGGTGTCCAGTCCACCAGGTCGGCTTCGGTGACACCCTGCTTAGCGAAGGGTGGCGGCGCCGACGGAATAGGCTGGGTTGGCGAATACCATTCGCCCGGCACATTGCCCTTAGGTACCTTCTTTTCCCAGATCGGCCAGACCGGCTTGCCCGTGGCGCGGTCCAGCACATAGACAAACCCCTGCTTGGTGGGCTGGGCAATGGCTTTGACGATCTTGCCATTGTGGGGGATGTCGCAGATGACGCCGGCACAGGACACGTCCCGGTCCCAGATGCCGTGATGGACCATCTGATAATGCCACTTGCGCACGCCCGTCTCGATATCCAGCGCCACCAGGCTTTCGGCAAACAGATGCGGACCAGCACGGCTGACGCCAAGCAGGTCGGTCTGGGGCGACTCGATGCCGACATAGACAAGCCCCAGCTCGGGATCGGCAGACATCGGCGCCCATGACCCCATATTGCCGCTGGTTTCGGCCTGCCCCGGCGTTGTCCAGGTTTCGTAGCCGAACTCGCCCTTCATCGGGATGGTGTGGAAGATCCATTTGCGCCGGCCCGTCTTCACATCAAAGCCGCGGACATAGCCCTTCACGGCTGCCGTCGGCGCCGAACCCACCACCACCGTGTCGCGCACCACGAAGGGCGGCGCATGCAGGCCGATCACGCCCTTGTTGGGGTCCATCTGCTGGTCGTCATTCCAGCGCAGGTCGATGGAGCCGCCGGGGCCGAAATTGGGATCGGGGATGCCGGTCTTGGCATCCAGCGAGAACATGGTGTAGCCGCGGGTGACATAAATGATGCGTTCAGCCGCACCGTCGGTCCAATAGCCGACACCCAGGCCCGGGCCGCCGCGCGATCCGATGCGCTCACCCTCGTCATGGGTGTGCACCCAAAGAAGCTCGCCGGTACCCGCATCCAGGCAAACCACATCGCGGCGGAAGCCTGCGGTGACATAAATGCGCCCATTCGCGACCAGTGGGGTGGACTGATAATCGGCATCCAGCCGCGGCCCCAGGGCGTTGGTGGAGAACTTCCAGGCCAGCTCCAGCTTGTCGAAGTTGCCGGCATTGATCTGGTCCAGCGGGGAGTAGCGGGCACTGGAAAGGTCGTTGGCGTAATGCAGCCAATTGGTCTGGCGCGGAGCCGTCTGGGCGCCAACGGGGCTTGCCCCCAACAACGCGAAGGATGCGGTGGTGGTTAAAAAGTTTCTGCGGTCTATCATGACGTCCCCTGCTCTTTGGCCCCTGCGTGCCAATTATTTCGCGCCGTTGCGCAGCTTGGCTGCGGTGGCGCATTCCTCCATCACCGTGAAGTAGTCCTGCACGCTTTGCGCCGTGGAGATAAAGGGATTGCCCTCCCCCACTTCCCGCTTCAACGCCACAAGCCGCGCCTTGGTATAGGCATTGTCATACTCGCTGTGGTTGGAAAGGATCACGGAAGCGCCGGCAGCCGAGGCCGCCCGGGCAATGCGCTTCTGGGAGTC
>CAIUTH010000335.1 GCA_903902075.1 uncultured Alphaproteobacteria bacterium | reverse complement strand
GAACTATCGCGAGGCGCTGGAGGCCGGGTTTCTGCCGATCTCTAAGGGATTTGTTTTGAGTCCCGAAGACCGGCTGCGGCGGCACGTCATTGAACAGATCATGTGCTTCCTGAAGGTGGACCTGGCAGCCTGCTGTAAAGCGTACGATCTGCCTGTCGACACGCTGGACTGGGCATTGCCGGCGCTGGCGCCGCTTTGCAGCGCCGGGGCGGTTGCGATCAACGGCCGCACGATTCAGGTCAGCCCCGCCATGCGCGCCGCGTCCCGCCTGGCTTGCGCGGTATTTGACGCCTATCTGGAAACGAGCAAGGCCAAGCATTCCCTTTCGGCCTAAGGGCTGGACGCAATTTTGATCCGCCGCAATGCGCGGGAGCCGGCGATGCCGCTTAATGGTGTCAGCGAGGACAATGCGTGCGTTATTTTTTTCATATCCGCACAGAGGATGGCCTGATCTTGGACCAGGAAGGCACGGAGATGACCGGCCTTGAACAGGCCAGGGAGGAAGCCCTTACCAGCGCCAAGGAACTCGCGACCGAGTTCCCGCCGGGCAGCGGAGGCGTCTCACTGAAATCCGTCGAGGTTGTGGACGAGGTCTTGCGCACCGTATTTTGCGCCCCGATTTTCTGAAGCGCACTGCCCCCGCGTCCGTGCTGCGTTCCAAGGCTGTACGCCAGATACCAGCGCTTCCATCGGTATTTTGAGGGTTCGATGACATCAGACCTTGTGACGTCTCTGATTTATGTCAGCCGAAAGACGGTGCCCGCGCCGAAGAAAGCCGAAGTCATCAACGATATTCTCATGGCGTCGCAGGAACGGAACAAATTTCTGCGGGTTACAGGCGCCCTGTTTTCGGCATCCAGCACATTCGCACAGTTCATCGAAGGACCGAGATTGGCCATTGACTAGCTGATGGAGAGCATCACCCGCGATGCCCGTCACCGCGACGTGAAGGTCGTGTCGGTCAAGGATGATGTTCCATGGAAATTTCCTGACTGGACCAGGGCCTATTCCGGCGATGAAAACTACATGGATCGTCACATCAGACACTTGCTCGAGACGCTTCCTGGCGGGTTGTTCAAGGAGCAGCTCGCACAGATTGAGGCATTGATGGTGGAATTTGGAAAAAGGGCGAAAACGGACCCCGATCGCAGGTCGTGAGAAGCGTGCAATGGTGGGCACGCTTCGCGCGGCATGGCACTAAAACAGGCAAGTCTTATTTTGATGCCTGCGGCCCCGGCGGATCATCGAAATGCGGCCTGTCCAGGGTTTTCAGCAGATAATCCGCGATGGGCAGTCCCGTGATATCCCTCTCCATGTTGGGATAGGCCCCTTCGGAGGTCCCAGGCGTGACATCCTGCACGATGCGGGTGGTCGTGGCCTTTTTCATGTTGTTCACGATCCGCAGATACGCCTCGCGCCGCTTTTCTTCGGGCGCCAGGGCCGTAATCTCGGCCGGCTTGCTGGCGTCCACGACATAGGCCGCTGCCGCGGTGATGCGATAGGCGGTCGAGATTCCCATGTTCTGGCCGGTTTTTGAATCGCGCATGCCATCCGCGTTGCGCCTCAGCGCATAATAGAGCGCGACCCCGTCCTCATGCTCGCGCACACCCTGCTGGCCGCCGTCCTGGGCGAAAGTGTTCTGGGCGTAAATATCGCGCCAGCTGCGATAGCCGCCGATCACCCCCTTGGCATTTCCATCCGCGTCGATGGCCAGCCGGATCCGGCCCTGGTGGAATTCGGCGTCGCCAGCATGGTCATAGAACCAGGCAATGCGCGGCGCATGAAGTTCAGCCACCTGCTCGGTTTCCACCACGCCATTCGCCACTCTGGCCTTCATCTTGGTGTATTGAGCCGTCTTGGCGATGCGATAGGAAAAATCGGTCGTAACAATACCCCGCGCATCCTTAACGATCTTGTCCGGCGAATAGCCGATCTCCAATGTGGCGTCCTTGTCATTCATCGGATCCTGGTTGCCGGAGATCCGGATGACCATCGTGTAAAGGCCTTCCTGCATCTTGTCGTTGGAGCGCATGTCCAGCGTGGCATTGCCATTGCCGCGCCAGGGCGCATCGCATCCCCAGGCGCGATAGAGCGCATTGTCGATGCCTTTTTCTCCATCGGGGCTGACAAAATCATGCGCACCGATCTTGCCGTCCAGGTTGAAGCCGTCGCCGATACGGCTGACAACTTCGGGCTGGCCGGGATCCTGCGCCGCGAACGGGTTGATGTAGGTCTCAATGCCGTGGCGCCAGCCGCGATAGGACATCGCGCGGTCCCAGATCATGAAGCGCGCCTGGTCCGGCGTCTTGGCCTGCTCCAGGCCAGGCAAGGTGGAGACTATCTTTATCTCTTCGGGACTGCGCCAGGGCTGAAAGCTCAAAGCCCTGCGGATTTGCTCGCTATTGGAAAAATGTATGGTGTTGCCATGAATGCAATCCGATCCCGGTTCGATTTCGCCGGCGCGCGCATAGCCCGTTCGACCACCGTAGCGGAATGCGGGTTCGTAGGTGCCCACCACAAAGCCGCGCACCCAGGGCGCGGACGCCGCCGGTTGCGAGAGGCAGGCCAGAATTGCGGTAGCGGACGAAAACGCCAGCAGGTGTTTCTGCAAGATCATGCCATGAGCTCGGTATAGGGGCTCTTGGTTTCCATCGAGCCGCCGCCCCAGCTGTCGACCGAAAGGCCCATGGCCTTCTGCACAGTCAGTCCCACGCGCGACACCGGACTGCCCTCTCCCACGATGTGATGGCCCGTCTTCATCCGCCCGCTGGCGCTGCCAGCGATCAGCACCGGAATGCCGTCCAGTGCGTGGATCTTGGCGAAGGCGACATCGGTGAAGCCATAGACCAGGCTGTGGTCCAGCAGCGTGCCATCGCCTTCCTGTATGGCGTCCAGCTCTTTCAGGAAGGCGGCAAATAGCTCCATGCTGTAGACATTGTAACGCGCCACGCGCGGCTGATACGCCAGCACCGGATCCAACGGCTCCTCATGCGTGGACTGGTGATAGCCCAAGGGATCGCCGGGCACGAACATCTGTGAGCCGGGTTCGGAGATAGAGAGATTGAAGACCCGCGTCTGGTCGGTTGCCAGCGCCAGGGCGCCCAGCCGCGCCATCAACGGCAACACCTTTCGCATGTTGGGCAACGCGCTATTGACCGTCATCTCTTCGGGCGCTGTGGGAATTTCAACCTTGGCTTCGATATCTGGCCGCTTGAGTTCGGCGGCAATTTGCTGCTCGGACTCGCGCACCGAGGTGAAATACTGGTCCAGCCGTGCCTGGTCCGACGCGCCCAAACGCTGTGTCACGCGCTTCCTGTCTTCCGCCACCACCGACAGCACGCTTTGTTGCAGCATGATCTCTGGATTGGGCTTCCAGTCGGTACGGGAGGGATCCTGAAATCCCGACCCGAACAGGCGGGTATACAGCGACAGCGGAGACGCCTCGGCCGGCAAGTTGTTCGGGCCGCCCAGGCTGGAATAGCTCTGCTTGGGATCACCGGCACAGGCCGCCGCGATGGATTTGAACCGCGCACCCCGGCTGATGACGTCGGCGATGGTCTGATCGATGGTTTTGGAATCGAACTGCCCATTCTTGCTGGGCGACATTCCCGTGGCGGACGCGCCGACCCCGGACCAGTGCTGGAAATTCGGATTGTCGTCGATCATGACGCGCGAACCGCTAAACACGTTCATCTTCTGCTTGAACGCTTCCAGCGGCTTGAGCTGCTCTGTGGTCTCATAATTCCGGCCGGCACCCTTGGGCACCCACAGCGACTTCGTCAGCCCCAGGCCATAGAAGAAAGTGTTGAAACGGGTGGGGATACGCTTGCCCGTTGCCGCCAGCGCCTGGCCCTTGTTGTCCAGGAAGCAATCTAGGAACGGCAATCCCATGACAGCCAAAGCACCCTGACAAGTGCCCCTGAGCAAAAATCGCCGGTCAAGTTTCATCGCAAGCTCCTTCGAATTATTGGGAGGCAAGTTTAGTGGTTTTGGCCGCGGCCAATGGCGGTTCGGCATGAAAAAACTCGTCGCTTTGCGTCATGTCCTTGAGCAGGCTGCGCATGCGGTATCCGGAATCCCCGAAAGCCTTGGTGGCCGCCTTGAATTCCCGGGCTTTCACATCTTCGCTGTCCACACCCTTGGCATAAGAATAGAGCTTGCGCGCCACGCAGGCAGGGTATTTGGGATTGTCATGCAGGAAGCGGCCCAAGCCCTGGGCGCCGACAAAGCTCTTGCCTTGGATGGTGGCCGACACATCGATCAACTTGCCGTTTTCGGTGCTGCGGGGACGCCCGATGGTGTCGAAACCCTCCAGGCTAAGCCCGATGGGATCGCTGTGGGTATGGCAGGAGGCGCAGGCAGGATTGGTGGCATGGGCCATCAGCCTTTCGCGCACCGTCTTGAGTGGGCCGTCCGTGTTGTTGACGGCCGAGAAATCCACATTGGCGGGCGGCGTCGGCGTGGGTTCGCACAAGAAAATGTCCATCAGCGCCACGCCACGTTCGGTGGGCGAACTGCGGCCGGGATGGGAGAACATGGAGAGCATGCTGATCTGGGTGACGATGCCGCTGCGGCCCTGCTGGGGCGTAAAGGTCAGAGGAACCCAGTCGGCGTCAAAATCGAACGGCACGCCGTAGATCGCCGCCAGGTTGCGGTTGATATAGGTCTTCGGCGTGGTCATCAGCTCGCGCATGTCGCCATTTTCGTGCAGCGCAAGTGTGATGGCCGTGCGCAAGGTCTCTTCCCGTGCCGCCGCCGCCAGCTGCACGCTCCATTTGGGATAGAGCAGACTGTCCTTGGAGACATTGTCGAAATTGTCCAGTTGCAGCATGTCGGAGAAGAAGGCCCGCATGCCGGTGTCAAGCCGGGGCGACGCCATCAGGCGATCGACCTGGGTTGCAATCCCCGCCGAGGTATCGAGTGCATTTGTCTGTGCCGCTTTCAGCAATTCGGCATCGGGCGTGGTGTTCCAGAACAGGTAGCTCAGCCTGGCAGCGCGGCTGTAAGCATCGAGCGTATAGCCATTGTCACGAGGAACCGCGACCTCGACACGGAACAGGAAGTTGGAAGACTGCAACAGGCTGGCCAGTCCATAGCGCAGGCCCGTGTAGAAACTGCCCGATGCCTTGGTCATGTTCGCGGCTAGTTTCACCCGGCTTTGCAGCTCGTCGCTAGTGAGCGGCCGGCGGAACAACATCCGTCCATAATGATTGAATGTCTGCGCGGCGCAGGCGTCGTCAGGCTGGCTGGCCGAACCGGGCTTGCAGGAAATCAGGCGATCACGCGCCTTTTCGGACGTGGCCTGCACGGCGATGCTGTCGGCCATCTTGGAGTAGGAGTCAAAACCCACCGGTGTGACGGAAAGGATGGCGGCACTGGCCTCGATCAAGCCGCCAATCCGCTTGCCAGGCTCGAAGACGCCTTGCACGACAATATCTTTGCCGAAAATATCGCCAATCGAATTGCGGTATTCCTGTTCCGTCAGCCGGCGCATGCTGACCACTTCGCCCCCGGCAGCCATGGCAGGGAGCTGACCAACGCCCGCCAGAATGCCTGCCGTCAAAATCGCGACCGAAATCCCCTTGCGCATTTGCTCTCCCAAGCCGGCCCGTTGCGCACCAGATCGACCGGCATACACAACGCTTATATCGCAAGTGCAGCATTCAAAGGCCGCATCCTGCGCAACCGTCAGAATGAGCAGTAATTTCTTTCAGGCAAGAGCGATTATAATACGTTGATAAGCATGAATTAATTGCCGCCGGACGTTTGCTCTCCATCAAGACGCGTCCAGTGGCCGGCTGCTTCGCGCGCGACGTTGCCTTTCGATGCCACGGTTAGCGGACCTCGGCCATTTAGTGGCGCCTTCGCGCGGCGATCTTGGCTGTGGCGTTGCCAGAAATGAAGGTGAGACAAAACGTGGTGCGCCTTCCCCATGCGCGAAGCGCACCCTGAAGAAACCAGGCGGCCCGTCGTGAGCGAAGCGAATGGTGGGCCCGCCAGGACTCGAACCTGGGACCTAACCGTTATGAGCGGTCAGCTCTAACCAACTGAGCTACAGGCCCTTACCGAAAGGGGGTATAACAGGATTTTCCGGGCCGCCAACCGCCTCGATTTCGCCCCTGTTTTCGCCCACCCTACCTTCGGATGCTCCCCCAATTTGAAAGAAGCGATCATGAAAAACCGTCTTTTGCTGGGTCTGGCGCTGGGCGCCGCCCTCATCTCCCCGGCCCTGGCCGCCGATCCGGTGCCGCGGACCCTGTCGATGAACGGGCACGGCGAGGTGCGCACCGCCCCTGACGTCGCCACCGTCAATGCCGGGGTCACCACCTCCGCCCCAACCGCCGCCGCCGCGCTGGCCGCCAACAGCAGCCGCATGACAGGGGTGTTCGCCGCGCTGAAGAAACTGGGCGTGGCCGAAAAGAATGTCCAGACCACCGGCTTCAATATCTCGCCGCAATATACCAATGGCGACAATAACAACCCGCGCCGGCTGACCGGCTATCAGGTCAACAACGAAGTGTCGGTGCGGCTGGAGGATGTGTCGAAGGTCGGTGCGGGGCTGGATGCGCTGGTCGCCGCCGGGGCCAACCAGATGAACGGCATAAGCTTTGACATCGCCGCTCCTGCCCCGCTTCTCGTAAGAGCCCGGGCCGATGCCATCGCCGATGCGCGGTCCCGTGCCCAGACCTACGCCGGGGCGGCGGGTGTGAGCTTGGGTGCCATCCTGTCTATCAGCGAAGGCGGCGGCGCCGAGCCGCCCCGGCCCCTGTATAAGGTGATGGCGATGTCCGCAGCTCCAACCCCGGTGGCGGCAGGCCAGCAGAGCGTCACGGCCGATGTCTCGGTGGTATGGGAAATCCACTGACCCTATAATGAGGCCATGACAAACCCCTTCTTCGAAGACTGGACCGCGCCCTATGGCGCGCCGCCGCTGGACCGGATCAAGCCGGAGCATTTTGCCCCCGCTTATGAAAGCGCCCTGGCCGAACATACGGCCGAGATCGCGGCCATTGCGGGCAATCCGCAGCCGGCCAGCTTCGACAATGTCGTGCTGGCGCTGGAAAAAAGCGGGCGGTTGCTGACCAAGGTCGAAGGCGTTTTCTACAACCTCACCTCTTCTGCCACCAACGAAGCGCTGCAGGCGATAGAGATGGAACTGGCGCCGCGCCTGTCGGCGCATTGGAGCGCCATCTCCATGCATCCGGTGCTGTTCGCGCGGCTGGATGAGGTTTACCAAAAACGCGACGGCCTGGGCCTGGATGCGGAATCGCTTCGCGTGCTGGAACGCTATCACCTGGATTTCGTACGTGCCGGCGCACAGCTCAAGGGCGGCAACCGCGACCGACTTGCCGCCATCGCCCAGCGCCTGGCGGTGCTGGGTACCCAGTTCAGCCAGAACGTGCTGGGCGATGAAGAAGACTGGACCCTGCCCTTGACCGAAGCGCAGATGGCCGGCGTTCCCGCGTCGGCGCGCGATGCGGCGGCGGCAAAGGCCAAGGCGCTGGCGCTGGATGCGCCCTTCGCCGTTACCCTGTCACGCTCCAGCGTCGAGCCCTTTTTGCAATATGCCGATGACCGGGGCTTGCGCGAACAGCTGTACCGGGCCTGGACCGCGCGCGGCGGCAATGACAACGCCCGCAACAACATTGCCGTCATCGAAGAGATGCTGGCCCTGCGCGCCGAACGCGCCACCCTGCTGGGCTACGAAAATTTCGCCACCTTCAAGCTTGCCGATTCCATGGCGGGCACACCGGCAAAAGCCCGCGCCCTGCTGGAGGAAGTCTGGGCGCCAGCCCGGCTGCGCGCCCTGGAAGAGCGCGACGACCTGCAATCACTGATCACGCGCGAAGGCAACAACTTCCCGCTGGCGCCCTGGGACTGGCGCTATTACGCCGAAAAGCTGCGCCAGGAAAAATACGATTTCGACGAAGCCCAGGTGAAGCCTTATTTCCAGCTGTCCAATCTGATCGCGGCATCCTTCTTCACTGCCGAGAAGCTGTTTGGTCTGTCGTTCCAGGAGCGCAGCGACATGCCGGTCTATCATCCCGATGTGCGTTTGTGGGAGGTTATCAAGGATGGCGCAGTGATCGGGCTGTTCTATGGCGATTACTTTGCCCGCCCCGGCAAGCAGGGCGGCGCCTGGATGTCCAGCTTCCGCGACCAGCAGAAATTGAACGGCCCAAAAGAAGACGATAATGTCATTCCCATCGTCACCAACAATTCCAATTTCAGCAAAAGCGATCCCTGCCTGTTGTCGTTCGACGAGGCGGTGACCCTGTTCCATGAAATGGGCCATGCGCTGCATGGCCTCCTCAGCCAGGTGCGCTTCCCGCGCCTGTCAGGCACCAATGTGGCGCGCGACTTCGTGGAGCTGCCGTCGCAGCTGTTCGAGCACTGGCTGGAAGAACCGCAAGTGCTGACCCGCTTTGCCCGCCATCACCAGACCGGCGATCCGATCCCCAAACCGCTGCTGGACAAGCTGCTGGCGGCGAAAAACTATGGTCAGGGCTTTGCCACCGTGGAATTTCTGGCTTCGGCGCTGATCGACATGGATTTCCACACGTTACCGCCCGGCAGCGATCCGATGCAGGCTCAGGCCGACACTTTGGCGCGCATCGGCATGCCGGACGAAATTGGCCCCCGCCATGCCGCGCCCCATTTCACCCATGTGTTCGGCGGCGACGGCTATTCGGCCGGCTACTACGCCTATCTGTGGTCGGAAGTGCTGGATGCCGACGGCTTCAAGGCCTTCCAGGAAAAGAATGATCCATTCGATCCTGCGACAGCCGAGCGCCTGTACAAGTTCATCTATTCGGCCGGCGGCACGCGCGATTTCGCCCAGGCCTATAGAGACTTTCGCGGACGCGACCCCCATGTGGACGCTTTGCTGGAGGGGCGCGGCCTGCTCGCGCCGGCGGCATGAGAAAGCTGATTGCCGCCACATTGTTGCTTGCCACGCCAGCCTTTGCGGCCACGCTGAAATCGCCCATTGCCACCATGGAGCAGCTGCCTGTGGTGCTGATGCAGCCCTATGACGAGCATGCCAAAGCCGATGCGGCCGTGGCGACCGCTTTTGAACGCGCCAGGAAATCCCACAAGCGGGTGCTGATCGACCTGGGCGGCAACTGGTGCGTGGATTGCGTGGTGCTGGCCAATTTCGTGGAGCAGCCCTCGGTCAAGAAATTCGTTGCTGCACATTACGAATGGGTGGCGGTGGATGTGGGTCGCTTCGATCGCAACCTGCAGATCCCCGCACGCTTCGGCCTGACCAGGCGGCTGACGGGCGTGCCGACCATCATCATCGCCACGCCGGACGGCAAGCAGCTGAACCAGAATGATGTGTTCGTCCTGTCGGATGCGCGCGCCATGACGCCGCAAGCCGTGGCGAATTACCTGGCCAAATACGCCGGCAACTAGCTAGTTGGAAGCCACCTGGCGGGCGACGCCGCTGGGCTCCAGCGCGCGGTCCACGACATGGATGATGCCGTTCTTGTCGCGCACGTCATAGATGGCGATGTCGGCAGTGTTGCCCTTCTCGTCCATCACCACGATGTTGGTCGGCCCGTTCATTCGCGCCACCAGGGTGCCGCCTTCGGCGGTGCGCAGGCGGGCATCGCCGCCCGCTTCATTGATCAGCCGCAACAGCGCCTGGGAATCATACTTGCCCGGCACGATCAGATAGCTCATGCGCCGCGCCAGGGTCGCCTTGTTCTGGGTGCCGCCGGCCATCGCGGCATTGGTGGGCGCAAACACCGTGAACTGGCCATTGGTCTTCAGCGCCGCGGCCACGCCGGAATCCTTCAGCGCTGCTGACAGGGCGGTATGCATGGGCGAAGCGGCCATATTCTCCATGATGTCACGGTCCGGTAGCATGGCCTGGCCGCCGATCATCGGATTCATGATCTCGGAATTGATTTCCGGGACGGCTTTCACATCGGAGTGGGAAACAGCGCCCAGCGCCCCGCCGATCATCATGGCGGCGCCTGCGGCAAACCCGGCAACAGCTGCGCGTTTCATGGAACTTTACCCCGTGGAAACCCTACGACTTCACGGATGTTAACGCGGCAGGTTCACTCCTGTTCCAGCGCTTCGCGTTCCATTTCCAGCGCCAGCCAGCGTTCTTCGTCGGCATCCTTGGCGGCGCGGAGGCCCGCCAGTTCGTCCGACAGTTTGGCGAATTTGACCGGGTCCCGGGTATAAAGCGTGCTGTCGGCAAGGCTTTTTTCCAGTTCCGCCATCGCGATTTCAGCCGCCGCGATCTTGCCCGGCAACGTCTTGAGCGCGTGCGCATCAGCAAAATTCATCTTGGGAGCGTTTACCCGCGCGGCTTTGGGCGCCGCCACCTTTGGCGCTTTTTTGGCCTCGCCGCGTTCGGGAACCCTCTCCCCGCGCTGCGCCAACATGTCGGCATAGCCGCCGGCATATTCGCTGAAGCTGCCGTCGCCTTCGGCCAGCACGATGCTCGTGGCCACCCGGTCCAGGAAATCGCGGTCGTGGCTGACCAGCAGGGCGGTGCCCGGATAATCGGCGATCACCTCTTCCAGCAGGTCCAGGGTTTCCAGGTCCAGGTCGTTGGTCGGTTCGTCCAGCACCAGGAAGTTGGAGGGGGTGGCGAACAGCTTGGCCAGCAGCAGCCGCGCCCGCTCCCCGCCCGACAATACTTTAACCGGTGTTCGCGCCTGCTGCGGCGTGAACAAAAAGTCCTGCAGGTAATTCATCACATGCCGCGGCTTGCCCGCCACCATCACTGTATCGCCACTGCCGTCGGTAACGGCGGCCGCCAGCGACTGTTCGGGATTGAGCGCGGCGCGGCTTTGATCCAGCTGCGCCATCAGCAGGCCCTGCCCCTGCTTGACGTTGCCCTTCTGGGCGGTGAGCTGGCCGATCAGCAGCTTCAATAGGGTGGTCTTGCCCACGCCATTGGGCCCGACCAGGGCGACGCGATCGCCGCGATGGATGCGCATGCTGAAATCCCGCACGATCTCGCGCTCGCCATAGGAGAAACTCACGCCCTTGGCGTCAATCACCTTGGTGCCGCTGCCGGCGCCTTCGGCGGCTTCCATCTTCACCGTTCCCAATGCGCCGATCTGTTCACGCTGCTCGGTCCGCATGCCGCGCAACCGCGCCAGCCGTCCGACATTGCGCTTGCGCCGGCCGGTCACGCCATAACGCACCCAGTCTTCCTCGGCAGCGATGCGACGCTCCAGCTTGTGGCGCTCGGTCTCTTCCTTTTCCAGGATCTCGTCGCGCCAGGCTTCGAACGAGGCAAAGCCTTTTTCCAGCCGGTGCGTCTTGCCGCGGTCCAGCCACACCGTGACCCGTGAAAGATTTTCCAGGAATCGCCGGTCATGGCTGATCAGCACGAGGGCGCAGCGGCTGGACTTGATCTCGTCTTCCAGCCATTCGATGGCATTGACGTCCAGATGGTTGGTCGGCTCATCCAGCAGCAATATATCGGGCCGCGGCGCCAGCGCCCGGGCCAGCGCGGCGCGGCGCGCTTCGCCGCCCGAAAGCGTGGCGGGATTTTCTTCGCCCGACAGACCCAGGTTACCCAGCAGGTAATAGGCGCGGTTGGGATCTTCGTGCGGATTCAGCCCCGCCTCGACATAGTCGCGGGTGGTGGCATATCCGCTCATGTCCGGCTCCTGCGCCAGGTAGCGTACCGTGGCGCCGGGCTGGATAAAGACGCTGCCGCCATCGGCCTCCATCAGCCCGGCCGCGATCTTGAGCAACGTGGATTTGCCCGAGCCATTGCGCCCCACCAGGCACAGCCGGTCGCCGGCGCCCACGCTGAGTTCGGCGCCGTCCAGCAGGCGCTGGCCGCCGAATTCGACGGTGATGTCTTTCAGGTGCAAAAGCGGCGTCATGCGCCGCTATGTGCGGCGCGGCGACCTGCTTATCAAGGGAAATCTAGCGGGTGCGGTTCGTAACCATGGCGCCGGGGCGCGAGACCATCTGCAGCGCCGCTTCGGGGCGTTCGGTCAGGGTCTTGCCGTCGAAATCATAGACCCGGATATCGCGCTCCACCGAACATTGCACCAGCAGGCGCTTCTGGTCGTCGCTCCACACCGCGCCCTGGCAGGCATGACCGAGCTGGGCATCGGCGATGTGGTCAAGCTTGCCCGCGCCCACCTTGAACACGCTGAGCTTGCCGAACACGCTGTTGTAGTTGGCCGCCGTCTTCACCGTGGCCGAACCATTGCCGATCACCAGGGCAACGTATTTGCCGTCGGGCGACAGCACCACTGCTTCGGGCAACGCGCCGACTTCCACCGCATAGGTTACCTTGCCGTCGCGCGTATCGGTGACGGTGGTGGCCGCGCTGCCCTTTGCCGTGGTGGTGTAGCCGCCGAAATTGTTGACGATCAGGTAGCGGCCATTCTGGGTCAGGCTGCCGCCGTCCGGGTTCACGCCGACCGTGAAGTCGGTGACGCGGCTGATCTGGTCGCCCTTGATCGCCAGCTTGGTCACCTTGGCGTCGCCGAAGCGCAGGGCATAGGCGATCTTGCCGCCCGGCGCGATGATCACGTCGCGCGGCTCGGCCTTGGCTTCCAGCTTGACCTGGCTGGTCTGGGTCAGGCTGCGATCCTTGATGGTGAACATGGTGATGGTGTCGTCGCCGGTGCCGGTCACCAGCGCGAAGCGCAGCTTCTTGTCGAGATAGATGCCGGTGGCGCCCATGCCCGCCGTCACAGTCTGCAACAGCTTGGGATGGGTGGGGTCGTCCAGCCCGATCACCGAGACGGTATTCTGCGGCGAGGTCTTGTTGTCAGGCCCGATCTTTTGCGGGCAGGTCGCCAGCGCAAAGCTGTAGTCGGGCGCCACGGCGATGGCGCTGGGCGGACCCATCTGGGTCGAGCAGACTTCCAACAGGCCGATGATCCTGGGAGCCTTGGTGCTGGAAAATTCGATCGCCGCCACACTGTCGGGGGTCGGCTTCATGGGGATGCCGTCACCGGCGCGCACCTGCTTGCCGTCCTGGCCCGAGATGACGAGATCAGCGAAGGCCGCAATGGGCGTCAGAACCAGGACTGTGGCGAGAAGAGCGGCGCGCATGTCATTTTCCCCTGTTTTGCGAGGGACTCTAACGCGCGGCCTACAAAAGAAAAGGGCCGCTTTCGCGGCCCTTTTCCAATGCGATGCAACAATTCTTACGACAGCGAATAGGCCGTCTTGATCTGGGTGAAGAAGTCCACTGCGGCAAAGCCCTGCTCGCGGGCGCCATAGGACGAACCGCGCGAACCGCCAAACGGCACGTGATAGTCCACGCCGGCAGTCGGCAGGTTGATCATCACCATGCCGGCCTTAACGTTGCGCTGATAGTGACGTGCATGCTTCAGGCTGGTGGTGACGATACCGGCCGACAGGCCGAAATTGCCGCTGTTGGAATGGGCCAGGCCTTCTTCGTAATCCTTGATCTTCACTACCGACACAACCGGGCCGAACACTTCCTCCTGGTTGATGGTGTCGCCGATCTTGGTATCCACAATCAGGGTCGGGCTCATGTAGTGGCCGGGCGTGTCCAGCTTCAGCGGATTGGCGCCGCCGGCCAGCAGGCGGCCTCCTTCCTTGATGGCGATATCGACATACTTCAGGTTGCCGGCCAGTTGGGTTTCGGTCACGGCCGGGCCCATCTGGGTGGCGGCGTCCATTGCATTGCCGACTTTCAGCGCCTTGGCGCGAGCGGCAACGCCTTCGACGAACTTGTCATAGATGCCGGCCTGCACGAAGACGCGGGACGAAGCAGTGCAGCGCTGGCCGGTAGCGAAATAGCCCCCATCAACCGCGATCTGGATGGCGCGGTCCAGTTCCGCATCGTCCAGCACCACCAGCGGGTTCTTGCCGCCCATTTCCATCTGCACGCGCGCGAAGTGCGACAGCGCGGCATTGGCGACCTTGGCGCCCACGGTCTGCGAGCCGGTGAAGGACACGCCATTGACGTCGGGATGCTTGGACAGGGCATCGCCGATGATGCCGCGGCCCAGAACCATGTTGACGATACCGGCCGGCGCGCCGGCTTCATGGATGATCGACACCAGCGCATGCGCCACCGCCGGGGTGGGATTGGCCGACTTCAGGACAACCGTGTTGCCGAACGCCAGGGCGGGGGCAATCTTCCAGGCCGGGATGGCGATGGGGAAATTCCACGGGGTGATCAGGCCATAGACACCGACCGCCTCGCGATAGGTCTGGATCTCAACACCGGGACGGACCGAGTCCAGGTTCTGGCCGTGGCGGCGCAGCGCCTCGCCGGCCATGTATTTGAAGATGCGGCCGGCGCGAACCGTTTCGCCGGTGGCTTCGGGAAGGGTCTTGCCTTCTTCCATCGCCAGCAGCTTGCCCAACGCATCCTTGCGCTCGATGATCATGCTGCCGACCTTGTCGAGCAGGTCGGCGCGCACTTCCGGGGTCGAACCCGACCAGCCGGGGAAGGCGCTGCGAGCGGCGGCAACCGCGTCGTTCACGTCTTCAACGCTGCCGTCGGGGAACTTGGCGATGATTTCGTTGGTGTTGGAGGGATTGGTGCTTTCCAGCGCCCCGGGGACGGAAATCTGCTTGCCGCCGATGAAATGGGTCAGGGTCTGGGTCATCAATAGTCTCCTGGAAAATGGGGAAAAGCGCTGGTGGGTATTTAAGGGGTTGGGCGCACTAATCCAACCCCGGAACTGCATCCCAGTGGTGTGGCAGGGGTATGGCTTATTGGCGCGGATTGCCGGGCTTTCAGGCGCCCAAAAGCCCGCGTTTGACGAGATTTTTCATCAGGTCGGAAATGCCAAAGGTCCAGGGCGGCGCCTGCTTGCAGGTCGTCACCCGGTTTTCCAGCACGCCCAGCCTGGGGGTGGAAATCCGCACCACGTCGCCATCCTTGTGGGTGAAGCCCGAACCCTTGACGTCACGGTCCTGGGTCGGCGCGAACAGGGTGCCCAAAAACAGGACAAAGCCGTCGGGATACTGGTGCTCGCTGATGGTCTGCTTCACCAGTTCCAGCGGATCGCGGCTGATCTCGGTCATTGTGGAACGGCCTTCCAGCCGGTAATTGTCGGTGCCGACAATCTCCAGCTCGACCACGGCCTTGCGCACATCATCGATGGTGAACTTGTCGTCGAACATGCGGATGAAGGGACCCAGCGCCGAAGCGGCATTGTTGTCCTTGGCCTTGCCCAGCAGAAGCGCGCTGCGCCCTTCATAGTCGCGCAGGTTCACGTCATTGCCCAAGGTGGCGCCGATGGTCTTGCCGGCGCGGTCCACCACCACCACGATTTCCGGTTCCGGATTGTTCCAGGTGGACTGGGTGCGGATGCCGACATAATCGCCCCAGCCGACCGACGACAGCGGTGGCGCCTTGGTGAAGACTTCGGCGTCGGGACCGATGGCCACTTCCAGATACTGCGACCAGAGACCGTCGGCGATCAGCGCAGCTTTCAATTTGGCGGCTTCGGGCGAACCGGGCACCACCTTGCGGATATCGGTACCGATGCGCGCCGCCAGTTCCTCGCGGATTGCCTGCGCCTTGCCGGGATCGCCCTTGGCGCGTTCCTCGATCACCCGTTCCATCGCCGAGACGGCAAAGGTCACGCCGGCCGCCTTGACGCATTGCAGGTCCACCGGCGCCAGCAGCTTTGCCTTGGACGTTTCGCCCGACCAGGCCGTCGTCAGGCCCAGATCATTGATCTCGCCCAGATCCTTGCCCGACGGAACGCCATTCCACTTTTCCAGGAGCAGCGAGACGGTGGGCGCGGTCTTCGACACATCGAACACCCGCCCTTCCCTGACCATCACCGGCGTGGGCCCATCGCCCATGTCGATGCGGCCCACCAAAATGGCGTCTCGCCAGTCTTCGGGTAACGGAAAAGCGGTGCTCGTCATGATGTCTTACAGCTCGAGTTTCAAGGTGTTGCGGATGTAGTTGGCAGTGATGCGCGCGCTGTCCTTGGGCGTGCGCCAAGGCGAAGTGTCCAGCTCGACATTGAGATGGCCGCGCCAGTTGATGGATTTCAGATAGGCCATAATGGCCGGGAAATCCACGCCGCCCTCGCCCATCGGATAAAAATACGGATCATTCATCATGTCGCGGGTCGGCAGCGGCACATTCTTGGTGCCGCCGCGTTCTGCCCGGGCGGTGTCCTTGAAATGATATTCGATGACGCGATGGCCCAGCTTTTTCGCCAGCGCCACAGGGTCCATCCCCGCCATGGTGATATGGCCGGTATCCAGCACCAGCCCGACATTCTCCGGCCTGGTGTTTTCCATCATATACATGGTCTCTTTTTCGTTCTGGATCTGGCTGCCCAGATGGGCATGGATACCGAACTTCATGCCCAGCTCCTCGCGGATGCGCTGGCCCAGCAGATCGCAGGTCTTGGCGATCTCCTTCAGGTCTTCCAGCGGCGTGCCATTCGGCTGCTTGCGCGGGCCCGCATTGGTCTTCTGGTGATCGCAGCCGAAGCGGCGCGAGAAGCGCGTCATGTTGAAGTGGTTGTCCACCACATCCTTGCGCTGGGCCGGATCGTGGAACGCCACGCTGCCGCCGGCAGCGCCGCCGGTGATGGCGGTGAACTGCGCCCCGATCTCGTACATGCGATGCTGCAGGGCTTCCCAGCGGTCGGGATAATAGACCTCGCGCTTGACCTTTGCGCCCTTGGGATATTTCCAGCTGTAGCCGTCGGGCCAGGCCTTCATGGCCTGGGTGTCGCGCGGCGCCGGCTCATAACCGTCCGGGGTGGCGCAGAAGGACGAACCGAAGATTTCGAAATAGCGGAAGCCGACGTCGCGCCCTTCGCTGATGCCGACAAACGGGCTGCCTTCCCAGCCGCCGCGTGTGTTGGTGGTGTAGCCGATGCGGAACTGCTGCTGCTGCTTGAGTGCAGCCTGCGGCTCCATCTTGGGCTCCCCGACATGGGCCGGGCCCGTGGTCTGGGCCGATGCGGTCCTGGCAGCCAGCAGGCCACCCGCGGCGACCGACAAGCCAAAGAAATTCCTGCGATCCATGTTTTTTTCTCCCCTGGGCGTTCGCCCTTTCTCGGGCGGCGCACTTTAGACAAGGGCCAACCGCATCACCATCGCGGCATTTCGCCGTATTTTCAGGATGTTGCGATGCAACATTTTCTTTTGCGGAGCCGCTGCTATAACCGCGCCCGACCATAAGGAACCTCCCATGACGATCTATGCCGGCCGCTTCGCCAACCGTACCGCCATCGTGACCGGCGGCGCTTCGGGCCTGGGGCTTGAAGCCGCCAAGCGCATCACCGCTGAAGGCGGCAAAGTCTGCCTTTGGGACATGAATCCCGAGAGCCTGGCCAAGGCCAAGGCGGAGATTGGCGCGGCCCACACCGTCGCCGTGGACGTCAGCGACGCCGCAGCAGTGGAAGCCGCCGCTGCCGAGGCGAAAAAGGTGCTGGGCAAGATCGACATCCTGGTCAACAGCGCCGGCATTACCGGTGCCACCCAGCCGGTTATCGGCTATCCGATCGACAGCTGGCTCAAGGTGATGAACGTCAACGTCAACGGCCTGTTCTATTGCTGCCGCGCCATCGCCGCGATGATGGTGGAAGCCGGCTATGGCCGCATCGTCAACATTTCGTCGGTCGCCGGCAAGGAAGGCAATCCGAACGCCAGCTCCTATTCCGCCTCCAAGGCGGCGGTGCTGGGCTTCACCAAGTCGCTGGGCAAGGAGCTGGCCACCAAGGGCGTCATCGTCAACGCGGTGACCCCGGCGACCTTCGAAAGCCCGATCCTGGATAACGTGCCCCAGAGCCACATCGATTACATGCGCTCCAAGATTCCCATGGAGCGCTTCGGCACGGCGGCCGAGAACGCCGCCGCGGTGTGCTTCCTGGCCAGCGAGGAATGTTCCTTCACCACCGCCAGCACGCTGGACACCTCCGGCGGGCGGACAACCTACTAATGATCCGGGCGGCCTTGAGCGGCAGCGTCGCAGCCCTGTTGCTGCTGGCGCTGCCGGTGCATGCCGCCGCCAGTAACCCCGTCAAGCCAAAGCCGGTCCTGTCCGCCTTTCAGCAGGAAGAGGCGATGAGCCCGGCCGAACTGATCAAGCGCTGGCATCCCATCTCGACCAAGGCGTCCAAGCGCTTCGGCGTTCCCCTGATCTGGATCAACGCGGTGATGCGGCTGGAATCGGGCGGCCGCACCATGCTGTCGGAAAACCAGAAGATGATTTCTGACAAGGGCGCGCTGGGCCTGATGCAGGTGCTGCCGGGAACCTTTGCCGAAATGCGCGCGCAATACGGACTGGGCGCCGACGTGTTCGATCCCAAAAACAATATCAATGCCGGAACGGCGTATCTGAAGTGGCTGCGCGGCAAATACGGCTTTCCCGCCATGTTCGCCGCCTACAATGCGGGCCCCGGATCGGTGGAAGCGGTGATGGCGCACACCAAAGTGTTGCCGACCGAAACGCGCCTTTACATGGCGGGCATCAACAAAATCCTGGGCGGCGGCGCCGACGGCATGCTGATCAATTCCGCCAGGCTGACGCGGCCCGACGGCACCACCGTCCTGATCGATCCCATCGCGGTCAATTCCATCCGCGCCGTGGCGCCGGGTGAATACACCGAAGGCGTGCAGACGGTGATCACCGCCGGGCGGCTGCGCCAGGGCGTGAAAGAAGACCTCAAGACCGTGACCGCCGCAATTCGTATTCGCGGCGGCACGATCTAGCTAGGGCGTACGCGAGGCCATATAGGCGGCGACGTTCAGGATGTCGGCGTCCGACAGCTTGTTCACCACATCCTTCATCTTGCCCAGTGCCGGACCCTTGCGATAGCCGGCCTTCATGTCGGCAAGCTGGCGGATCAGGTAATAGGCACCGCGCCCGGCCAGGCGCGGGGCATCGTCATGGCCACGATAATCTTCGCCATGGCACGACGCACAGGTACGCATCTGGCCGTGATTGCCCATCGCCACGATGCGGCCCTTGGCCAACGAACCCACCGGCACATAATCGACGAAACCGGCGTGCTGGTTGCGCAATTCGACCTGCTCGTTTTCGGCGACCTCATAGATCATGTCCGGAGGCACCGGCACGGTTTCGGCGCCCTTGTCGAAGAAGCGGGCGCCGCCGCCGCCGACATGGTTGGCCGGCGCGCGGCTGGTTTCCACCACCCGGATCCATTTCTGCTGGCTGCGGGGAATGGCGGCGAAATACTTCGCGGCTTCGCGCAAATCCTTTTCACTGATGGCATAGGCCATTTCGGCCATGGCGGGGGCGCGGATATTCTCGCGGTCACCATTCTTGAAGGCATGCATCTGGTCGATGATGTACTTCACCGACAGGCCGGACACGCTGGCCGACTCGGGATGGCCATTGCCGTTCGGCAGATGACACAGCATGCAGGCGGGGACATGGGGCTTTTGGCCGTGCGCGACGATGTCAGGCATCGGCGCATGTTCCTTGGGAAACCAGTCGGGCGGACCAAAGCCGTTGTTGATCTGGCGCATGGTCAGCTTCATGGACGGATCTGCGCCTTCGGCGGTGTGCACCGAATCCGGCGGCAGGGGTTTGAAATCCGGCGGCTGCATGGGATAGGCCCATTCGAAGCCGGCCACGGGCTTGGGCATCTTGAGCATGATGTCCTTGGCCACCGGCGTATCGGTGGCGGGAGCTTGCGCGCGCGCAGCGAACACAATCATCGGCGCCAACGCCAGCGCCGTCAGAATCAATTTCTTCATGGGTTCCCCGCCCTGCTTTGTGGGCCGGACCATAGGTCTAGGACCGCAGCCGCCGCAAGATAGGGCGCTCAATCACCCAATACATGGCGCCGCCTGCCGCCGCGGCCAGCGCCATCATTGCGGCAACGGACAGAATGGCCGGCCACGCCGAAAAGGACCCCAGCAGGCGGAAGGCGAAGGAAAACTCGGCATAATGGGTCAGGTAGATCACATAGGACGCCGCTCCTAGGAACAGCAGCAGGCGCGGCACCTTCCAGGCGTTCGCCTGGTCGGCCAGCGCCAGGCCCAGCACCACTAGCCCGCCGGCAAGCCCCAGCACCATGACATCCAGCATGAAGTTGGCGGCCACGATGGTCATGGCGGCAAAACCCGCCAGGCCGGCGGCCAGCGGCAGGAAAAATGCGCGCGCGGGGATGCGGGGCAAGGCCGGGCGAGCGATCATGCCGAACAGGAAACAGGAATTGACCGGGTTGATGATGGTGGCGGGGCCGCCCGGATGATGAAACAGGATAATCGCGGCCAGTATCCAGGCGCCGAACAGCGCAATGCCCAGCCGGCGATGGATGATCAGGCCCGCGAACGCCAGGTAAAACAGGATTTCATGAAACAACGTCCAGGCCGCCGCGATGATTCGCGGATGGAAGAAGGGATCCATCAATCCATAGTTCAGCGCGATGTCCCAAAGCGGCAGTGCGCCGCCCATGACCACAAGCGCGCCGACGCTCAGGGTCAGGCAGATCCAGTAGATGGGATAGACGCGCACGGCGCGCCGCCACAGATAGCGGCCCAGCCTGGCGGGGCGGCCGATATCGTCCATATGGGCATGCAGGATGATGAAGCCCGACAGGACGAAGAAGAAATCCACCCCGTACCTGTGGCCAGCATGATCCAGTTCGGCGCGACCGTGATGTTTCCGTATTTGGGATTTTGCCACATGCCGATGGCGTGAAAGCAGACCACGAACAGGGCGGCGAAGCCGCGGCCGGCCTGCAAGCCTGGAAGGGGAATGGGGCGGCTCACGGTTGTCAGGCCCCGCGCGCCGGTACGACCAGAACCACCATCACCTTTGAAATCCCCGCCCGCTTTGTTGTGCCGACCATAAGGGCCATGGGGCAAGGCTTCCAGCGCACCCCGCGCCGGCGCACCTATCACCCTGATTTATTTGAGAAAATTGGAGCGGGCGAACGGATTCGAACCGTCGACCCTAACCTTGGCAAGGTTATGCTCTACCCCTGAGCTACGCCCGCACTCCAAGACGGCGGGTTATGACCCAACGCCAAGGGGGATTCAAGCAGCAAATCCTTAGGTTTGGGTTGCGCTGGACCCCACCCTTTTCCGACAATCCGGCCGCAAAAGGGGGCGATGTGGCGGATAACGGGCGAAATGCGGGCGAAGGCTATGCCCTGCTCACCCCCACCCTGGTGGTGATGGGGCTGGCGCTGGCCGCGCCGTTGGCCCTGATGGCCGTGACCAGCCTGAAGGACCAGAGCGGGATGGGCTTCGCCGCCGGCTGGACCCTGGACCAGTATGGCGCGGTCCTGGGGCGTGCCAGCTATCGATTGCTGTTCCTGCGCTCGGTTGCGATCTCGGCGGTGGTGACCTTGGTCACCGTGGCACTGGCCTATCCCATGGCCTATTTTGTCGCCTTCCATGCGCGCCGCAAATTTTTCTGGCTGGTGGCGCTGACCATTCCCTTCTGGACCTCCTACCTGCTGCGCGTCTTCGCCTGGAAGATCATCCTGGGCTATGGCGGCGTTATCAATTCCGGGCTGATGCGATTGCACCTGATCGACCAGCCGCTGGGTGTGCTGCTCTACAATCCTTTCGCGGTGGTGGTGACATTGGCGCATGCTTGGGCCGCCTTCGCCATCCTGCCCATCTATGTCAGCCTGGAGAAAATCGACCGTTCCCTGCTGGAAGCGGCCAGCGATCTGGGCGACAGCGCGCTGCGTCGTTTCCTGCGCATCACCTTGCCGCTGAGCATGCCCGGCGTGATCGGCGCCGCCGTGCTGATCTTCGTGCCCACCACCGGCGATTTTGTGACGCCGTCGCTGGTGGGCGGGCCGGCCGGCACCATGATCGCCAACCTGATTGAGGTACAGTTCAACGGCGTGGGCAACTGGCCGCTGGGCGCGGCCCTCTCTTTGGTCAGCATGGCCATGGTGGCAGTGATTGCCGGCCTGTTCGTGGCCTCGGCCCGCGCCGCCGCGAAAGCAGCGCGATGAAAAACAAATCGCTTCTGCTCTACGCCTTCGCCTATCTGGCCTTCCTGTATGTGCCGGTGCTGGTATTGCCTGTCTTTTCCTTCAACGATTCCCAGTTCATTGCCTTCCCCCTGTCGGGCTTCACCACCCGCTGGTATGGGGCACTGGCCGGTGACAGCGCCATGCAGCATGCCCTGGGTAACAGTCTGAAAGTCGGCATCGTCACCGCGCTTTTGTCCACCATGCTGGGGCTGGCGGCGGCCCGCGCCGTGACGCGCTACCGCCTGCGCGGCGCCGGCGCGGCGTTGGGATTCATCTCCTTGCCACTGTTCATCCCTGACATCGTGCTGGGGCTTTCGCTCTTGATGCTGCTTGGCGCGATGGGCTTGCCGCTGTCGCTGGCCGCCGTGATGCTGGGGCACTTGCTGGTCTGCGTACCCTTCGCCCTGACCGTGCTGATCGCCCGCTTCGAGGGCTTCGACAGGAATCTGGAAGAAGCCAGCGCCGATCTGGGCGAAGATGGCTGGATGACCTTCTGGCGTATCACCGCGCCTTTGATGTTGCCGGGCATCATCGCCAGCCTGCTGCTCACCTTCATCACCTCCTTCGATGAATTCCTGGTGGCCTTCTTCCTGTCGGGCACCGAGGCGACCTTGCCCATCTATATCTGGGGCCAGCTGCGCTTCCCCGAGCGACTGCCCATGGTGCTGGCGCTGGGCGCCGTCATTCTCGCCGTGTCCGTGGTGCTGGTGATCTGTGCGGAACATGTCCGCAATCTGGGCGTGAAGAACCGGGTGGTGGGTGCATGATTTTTCTGACCGTCAGCAATGTCAGCAAAAGCTTCGGCGGCCCGCCGGTGGTGAATGATGTCAGTCTGGACGTGATGCGCGGCGAGTTCTTCGCCCTGCTCGGTCCGTCAGGCTGCGGCAAGACCACCTTGCTGCGCATGATCGCGGGCTTCGAAACGCCGGACCGCGGCACAATCGCCATCGACGGCGAGCCGATGAACGCGGTGCCGCCGCATCTGCGGCCCACCAATATGGTGTTTCAGTCCTATGCGATTTTTCCGCACCTCAACGTATTCGACAATATCGCCTATGGCCTGCGCAAACTGAAGCTGTCGAAAGATCAGCTGCACGCGCGCGTGGAAGCCATGCTGGCGACCGTGCGGCTGGATGGCCTGGGCAACCGCGCATCCGACCAACTGTCGGGCGGCCAGCGCCAGCGCGTGGCGCTGGCCCGCGCGCTGGTGCGCGAGCCCAAGGTCCTGCTGCTGGATGAACCGCTGGGCGCGCTGGACAAGCGCCTGCGCGAGACCATGCAGGTGGAACTGCGCGCGATCCAGCGCAAGGTCGGCATCACCTTCCTGCTGGTGACTCATGACCAGGAAGAGGCGCTGTCCCTTTCAGACCGGGTGGCGGTGATGCATCAGGGGCGCATCCTGCAAGTTGCCGATTCCCGCACGCTTTATGAGCGTCCCAATTGCCGCGAGGTCGCCGACTTCATCGGCGAAATGAATTTCTTCCATGCCACCGTGCGCGAAATCGCCGGCGGAAGCGCTTCCCTGAATGCGGGATTGCTCGGCCTGGTCACCATGCCCGCCGCCAACCTGGCGCCCGGCATCAAGACCGATGATCACATCCTGCTGGCCATCCGCCCCGAGCATGTCCGCTTTGCGGCCTCCGGCGTGGCGGGCGATATCGCCGCTTCGACCTTCCTGGGCGAACGCAGCCACTTCCATGTCCGTATCGCCGGCCGCAGCGAACCGGTATTCGTCAGCGGCAGCGTAGCGCCAACCGGCGCAGTGCATCTGGAATTCCCACCCGAAAAGCTTATCGGGCTGCCAGCAAGCGATTGAAGATATCCCGGGTCTGGGTCTGCATCTGGGCCAGCCGCATCTGGGTCGCTGCGAAGCT
>CAIUTH010000334.1 GCA_903902075.1 uncultured Alphaproteobacteria bacterium | reverse complement strand
TCTCCAATGGGCCATGACGAATCCCGACCTGACGCCTTCCCGCGACATCGCTGTGCTGCTGAAAGTCATGAAGCGCCTGCGCGACGGTTGTCCTTGGGACAAGGTCCAGACCTTCGAGACCATCGCGCCTTACACCATCGAGGAAGCCTATTACGACTACAAGAAGTCGGTGGAGCTGGAGCCCAGCTTCGCGGCGGCCGAAGAACGGCTGAAGGACTTCACCGTGACCAAGGTCCCGGCCAAGTCGCCGGGCTGAAGCTCAGCAGCAAGGCTGCCAGGGCGGAAGATGACAAACACGCCGTTTGACCGGTCCCGGACCCATTTGCCGCCTTGGGCCATCTGTAATTTCCCATAATATTACTTATACGATAAATTGGCATGTGCGGGCAAATGGCGGCTTGCAGCCATGGCTGCCCGTCTCTCCAATGGGCCATGACGAATCCCGACCTGACGCCTTCCCGCGACATCGCTGTGCTGCTGAAAGTCATGAAGCGCCTGCGCGACGGTTGTCCCTGGGACAAGGTCCAGACCTTCGAGACCATCGCGCCTTACACCATCGAGGAAGCCTATGAGGTCGCCTCGGCCATCGCCGACAACGACCTCAAGTCCTTGCCCGGCGAGCTGGGTGATCTGCTGTTCCAGGTGGTGTTCCACGCCCGCATGGCCGAGGAAGCCGGCCTGTTCGACTTCGGTGCCGTAGTTGAGGCCGTCACCGCCAAGATGATCCGCCGCCACCCGCATGTCTTCGGTGACGAGACTGCCAGGGCCGATGCGGCATCCCAGAAGGACTTCTGGGAAAAGCTGAAGGACAGCGAACGGACGGCGGCCGGCCATACCAGCCTGCTGGACGATGTCGCCAACGCCCTTCCGGCCCTGATGCGCGCCGAAAAGCTGCAGCGCCGCGCCTCCAGCGTCGGCTTCGACTGGAACGACGCGGCCAAGGTGGTGGACAAGATTGCCGAGGAAGCCCGGGAAGTCGCCGAAGCCACCACCCAGGCCGAGCGCGAGGAAGAGATTGGCGACCTGCTGTTCGTGGTCGCCAACCTAGCCCGCCACCTGAAGGTGGACCCGGAAGCGGCCCTGCGCGGCGCCAACGCCAAGTTCACCCGTCGCTTCCGCCATATCGAGACCAGCCTGGCGGCCCGCGGCGTCACCCTGGGCGATGCCGGGCTGGAGGAAATGGAAGCCCTGTGGCAGGAGGCCAAGCGGGCCGAAAAGTCAGCAAACGGAAGTTCCGTCTCCTGATCTGTTGTCTCAGGATTATTTCGCAACGCCCTGCCCGAGCTTGGGAAAGCGGTTTTCAAACCGGCCAAGATCGTCAGGATGAATGCGCAGGGACAGGCTGATTCTCCCGGCCCGGTCGCGCCGTTCCAGCACCTGGGCGTGGCGATAGGCAAAGGCCAAAGCCCCGCCATCGGCGGCGTCCAGCTTCAGGGTCAGGGTAATGTTGTCACGCGTCACGAAAGCTTCGAATTCGGCCAGAAGCGCGGGAATTCCCTCGCCCGTCAGGGCCGAAACCGCGATCCCCTCGCCGCGGCCATTGCGGCTCAAAAGCCCCTCGCGCTGCTCCGGCTCCAGCAGGTCGATCTTGTTCAGGACTTCCATCATGGGTTTGTCGGCCCCCAGTTCCTCCAGCACCGCCAGAACGTCGGCCTTCTGGGCGGCGGTCTCCTCATGGGCGGCGTCGCGGACATGGACAATGACATCGGCCGCAAGCACCTCTTCCAGGGTGGCGCGGAAGGCGGCCACCAGTTCGGTCGGCAGGTCGGCGATGAAGCCCACCGTGTCGGACAGGATGATGCGGGTGCCCTTGTGCAGCTTCACCCCGCGCATGGTCGGGTCCAGCGTGGCGAACAACAGGTCCTTGGCCAGCACCTCGGATTCCGTGAGCCGGTTGAACAGGGTGGACTTGCCGGCATTGGTGTAGCCCACCAGCGCCACGACCGGGAACGGCACCTTCTTGCGCGCCTGGCGCCCAAGGCTGCGGGTCTTCTTGACCTTTTCCAGCTCGGCCTTGATGCGCACGATACGTTCGGCGATCAGGCGGCGGTCGCTTTCGATCTGGCTTTCACCGGGGCCACCCAGAAAGCCGAAGCCGCCGCGCTGGCGCTCCAGATGGGTCCAGCTGCGCACCAGGCGCGAACGCTGGTAATTCAGATGCGCCAGTTCGACCTGCAACCGCCCTTCCCGCGTGGCGGCGCGTTCGCCGAAGATTTCCAGGATCACGGCGGTGCGGTCCAGCACCTTGCTGTTCCACGCCTTCTCAAGATTGCGCTGCTGCACCGGCGACAAATGGGCGTTGACGATGATGACGTCGGGCTCCTGGTCCCGGGCCAGGATTGCGATCTCTTCCACCTTGCCGGTGCCCAGCAAGGTGCCGGGCGTGGGCCGCGCCAGCGGCGCCACCAGCGCCTCCACCACATTCAGGTGGATGGCGGCGGTCAGGCCGACGGCTTCCTCCAGGCGCGCCTGTGCATCGCGCAGCGCCTCGTCCTTGCGGCTGCGGTTCTTCGGCTCGACATGAATAACGAAAGCGCGGCTGCCCAAATCAGACTTCGGCCGGTTCGTCCTGGAGCTGGATCGGGCCCATCGGCATCACCGTCGAAATGGCATGCTTGTAGACCAGCTGGCTCTGGCCATCGCGGCGCAGCAGCACGCAGAAATTGTCGAACCAGGTGATGTTGCCCTGAAGCTTGACGCCATTGATCAGGAAGATGGTGACGGCAGCCTTGCTCTTGCGAACCGCATTCAGGAACGTGTCTTGAAGGTTCTGTTGTTTATCGCTCATGGGTTCTCCCATTGTTTCAGCCGCATGGGGGTTCACACGGCACCTTGGCATTCAGTCTACCGGAATGCTGCAATTGCGAAAGAGAAAAAGCCGAGGATTTAAGCCTTTTTGTCGCCTGATTTGGCGGCATACAGCTCACGAATACGGCGTGTCAGCGGTCCCGGCCTGCCGTCGCCGATGGGGTCACCATCAATTGTCACGACCGGCACGCCCGCCCCTGTCGCCGAGGACAGGAAAGCTTCCTTCGCCGCCTTTGCCTCCGCGACGGTGAACTTGCGTTCCACCACCTTGATCTGCGCTTCGGCGATGGCCTGCAGCATGATCTTGCGCGTCACGCCCGGCAGGATTGCGGTGGAGAGATCGCGTGTGATCACCGTGCCGTCCTGCGCCACGATCCAGGCATTGGTCGACGCGCCTTCGGTGACAAAACCATCCTTGTCCACCAGCCAGGCTTCGAATGCACCAGCCTTGCGCGCTGCCTGCTTGGCCAGAAGATTGGGTAACAGCTGCACCGTCTTGATATCGCAGCGGCCCCAGCGGATGTCGGGCTGGCTGGAAACGCCGATGCCCTGCTCCAGGCGCTGCGCCAGGCCCGCCGTGTCGATGGCGCGCATGGTCATGATCAAGGTTGGCCGCGGGCCGTCCGCCGGCGGGACATGGTCGCGCTTGACCGCGCCGCGGGTGGTCTGGATGTAAAGATAGCCTTCAGGGATCTTGTTGCGGGCAATCATCTCGCGCATCACGATCTTCAGCGCGGCGCGGCTCATGGGCATGGGCATGCCCAGCTCGCCCAGCGAACGCTCCATGCGGTCCAGGTGCCCGTCTTCGTCGCTGGGCGCGCCGTTCTTCACGCCGGCCACTTCATAGATGCCGTCGCCCAGCTGCAGTGCGCGGTCTTCGACGTGCACGCCGGCGCGCGCAAAGGGCACATAGCGGCCATTGACATAGGCCACGCGCCCGGCCGGGGCGCGGCTTTCGGACCATTTTTTCAGCATCAGTTGGGGAAGCTCTGCGCCGACCCAACCCCCAGCGACTTCAACTTGCGATGCAGCGCCGAGCGCTCCATGCCGATAAAGGCCGCGGTGCGGGAGATGTTGCCGCCAAAGCGGTTGATCTGGGCCATCAGGTAATCGCGCTCGAAGATTTCGCGCGCCTCGCGCAAGGGCAGCGATATCACCAGGTCGCCCGACTTGGAGCCGCCCATGCCCGCACCCAGGTCGGTGGGCAGCAGGTCTGCAGTGACCGCCTCGGTCACGTCGTCGCTGGCCAGGATCAGCAGCCGCTCCACGATGTTGCGAAGCTGGCGGACATTGCCCGGCCAGCCATGGGTCTGCAGCACCGCCATGGCGTCGTCGCCGATGATGCGCATGGGCAGCCCGCCCGCAGCCGACAGCCGCTTCATGAAATGGGTCACCAGCACCGGGATGTCGTCGCGGCGTTCCGCCAATGACGGAATGCGCACCGGCACCACATTGAGACGGTGATACAGGTCCTCGCGGAAACGCCCCGCTTCGGTCTCTGCACGCAGGTCGCGGGTGGTGGAGCAGATGACGCGCGCATCCACCTGGACGCGCGCCTGGCCGCCAACGCGCGTGAAGGTCTGGTCGATCAGGACGCGCAGGATCTTGCCCTGGGTTTCCAGCGGCATGTCGGCCACCTCGTCCAGGTACAGCGTGCCGTTATGCGCCAGTTCGAACAGGCCGGTCTTGCGCGGGCCGTCGCCATTCTCGACGCCGAACAGCTCGGCTTCCAGCCGGTCCGGCTCCATGGTGGCGCAGTTGATTGCGACAAAGGCATTGCCGGAGCGGCGCGAGTGGGCATGGATCAGCCGCGCCGCCACTTCCTTGCCCGATCCCGCCGGGCCCGCGATCAGCACGCGGCTGTTGGTGGGGGCGATCTTGTCGATCAGCACCCGCAGCTGGGTGATGGTGGGGGAATTGCCCACCAGCTCGCCTTCATCGCCCGCCTTCAGCTTCAGTTCCTGCACTTCGCGCTTGAGACGCGCCGCTTCCAGGGCGCGTTCCACCACATGCAGCAGCCGGTCGGCCTTGAAGGGCTTTTCGACAAAGTCATAGGCGCCCTTCTTGATCGAGGCGACGGCGGTCTCGATGGTGCCATGGCCGGAAATCATCACCACCGGCAGCTCGGGCTGCTCGCGCTTGATGGTTTCCAGGATCTCGATGCCGTCCAGCTTGGAGCCCTGCAGCCAGATATCCAGCACCACCAGCTGCGGCCGGCGGGCACGAATGGCGGTCAGCGCGGATTCCGAGTCGCCCGCAACGCGGGTGGTGTAACCCTCGTCATGCAGGATGCCCGCGATCAGGTCGCGGATATCTTCCTCATCATCCACGATGAGGATCTCAGACGCGATCAGCGATCCGTTTTTGCTCATCTTCAGTTCCTTTCAGAGTCTTTTGTGCGAACGGGAAGGTCAATGTGACCTCCGCGCCTTCCCCGCCTTCCACGTCGGCGAGGGTGATGTCCCCGCCATGGTCTTCCATGATCTTGCGCACAATCGCCAAGCCCAGTCCCGTGCCCTTGGCGCGGGTGGTGACATAGGGCTCGGTCAGCCGGTGCTTGTGTTCCGGCGGCAGGCCGATGCCGTTGTCGGTGATGCGATAGGCGAATTTCGAACCATTGGGTTCCAGGGCAATCATGATCTTGCCCGGCTCGTCATCGCCCTTGGCGATGCGCGCGGCGATGCCCTCGCCGGCATTCTTGAGCACATTGGTCAGGGCCTGGGAGATCAGGCGGCCATCGCCTTCGAAATGCACCGGCTCCTTGGGCGCGGCGGTGCTGAACGTGATGGCCGGATTGGCGACGCGCTGCAGGAACAAGGCTTGCTGCAACAGTTCCTGGGCATTCTCGCGCCGCATCACCGGCGTGGGCATGCGCGCGAAACTGCTGAACTCGTCCACCATGCGGCCGATATCGCCCACCTGGCGCACGATGGTGTCGGTGCATTGCTTGAAGACTTCAGGATCGGTGACGATCTCGTCGGCATATTTGCGCTGCAGCCGTTCGGCGGACAGCTGGATGGGAGTCAGCGGGTTCTTGATTTCGTGCGCAATGCGGCGCGCCACATCGGCCCAGGCCGCGGTGCGCTGCGCCCCCACCAGATCGGTAATGTCGTCGAAGGTGACGACAAAGCCATCGGCGCTGCCGCGTTCGGACGTCACTTGGACGCTGAGCGTGCGCGGAGTGCCTGCCCGCTTGATGGTGACTTCGCCGCCGGCGCGGCCCGCCGGTTCCGACATGGCTTTCAGGATCAGCGGCGCCAGTTCGGGCACCGATTCGGAATAATGATTGGTCTCCATGTCTTCAGGCGCGGCATTCATCAGTCGGGCGGCGGCGCGGTTGATGATGGTAATGCGCCCTTCCCCGTCCAGGCCAATCACCCCGGCGCTCACGCCCGACAGGACGGTCTCGGTGAAGCGGCGGCGGATTTCGTTTAGCCGGTTGGCGGCGATCAGGTCTCCGCGCTGGGCGGAAAGCTGCTGGGTCATGCGGTTGAAGGCGGTGCCCAGGGTGCCCAGCTCGTCATCGTCGCGCTCGATGCGCACCTGGGCCGTGAGATCGCCTTCGGAGACGCGGCCCGCCGCATCGATCAGGTCGGAGATCGGCCGCACCAGACGGTTGGCGGCCCACAGGCCCGACCAGATGGCCGCCAGCAGCACCACCAGCGCCACCATTAGATAAAGAAGCGCGAACTGCAGTTGGGTCGCCAGGCGCGAGTCGTTCAGGCGGTTATATTCACCGACCGCGGCCTTGGTACGCAGGTAATAGGCGAACACCTTGGGGTCCACCACGCGCACGGTTTCCAGATAGGCATCGTTCAGCGCCTGCAACTGCACCAGCGCGGTGACGGTGCCATTGTCGGGCGTATCCACCACGATGCCCTCGCGCGCCTGTGCGAAGTCGGACGGGGACGGGATCGGCGGGTCCTTCAGCGACTTCTGCTTGGTGGAGCCCAGCACGCTGCCCCTGCTGTCCAGGATGTAGGAGGCTTGCAGTCCGCGGTTTTGCGTAATCGTGCCCAGCTTGGCGAACAGCAGACCGGCGCGGACGTGATGCTCTTCATCGAAAAGCTGCGGGTCGCGCTGGATGGCGTCGGCGATATAGCGGATGTCGCCCAGGATGCTGGCTTCGTGTTCTTTCACATAGACCTGCGCCACATTGACGGCGCTGCCCAAGGCTTCCTTCACCCTTCCTGAGAACATCTGGTCCAGGCCCAGATTCAGGGTCACGGCGGCGAACACCGCGACCAGCACCACCGGCACCACGGCAATGACCGAGAACCAGGTCACCAGGCGGGCATGCAGCTTGGCGCCGGCGCGGCCCGAGCGGCGGGTGGCCACTAGCCGGGCGATGCGCCAGCCGATCAGCGCCGCCAGGGTGAGCACGACGGTCAGGTCGATCAAAAGCAGGACGATCTGCTGCAGCCGGCTGAGGTGATAAGGCAGCAGGTCGGTCAGCAGGGCATAGGTGACGCAGCCCAGTGCGACGGCCAGCAGCGCGACCGCAAAGGCCAGCTGGGAAGGCCGGGATACCGCGCGCAGGGACCCGCGCCGCTCTGGGAACGTTGTTTCGCTAACCATGTCTTCCGTTGCGACCGATCCCCACCCCGAGCCGGTCATCGGGCGGCAGTGTAGCCACAGCACGGACTGTTGCAAGAATGCAGCGTCACAAATTCGCTACAGGGTTACCGGGCAAAACCCAGTAAATCCTCGGAATTGTTCGAGAATCAGGAAAAATAGTTGGAGCGGCGGCGCGCAGGTCCGGGCGCGCGCGGCTCAGGACCTATTCGGTCCTGAGCCCACGAATGACCTCAAGTCCAAGGTCTCTAATCTTCTTCCGGAGCGTATTGCGGTTCAGCCCCAGCAGCTGGGCTGCACGGATCTGGTTACCGCGCGTGGCCGCCAAGCAGATCGAGATCAGCGGCCGCTCCACCTCCTGCACGATGCGGTCATAGACGCCGGGCGGCGGCAGGCGGTCGCCCTGGGCCAGGAAGTACTGGGTCAGATACTGCTCGACCGACGCCGACAGGGATTGCGGCCCCTCGCCGGAATCCGCCGCGAAGGTCTTGGCCGGCTCTTTCAGTTCCGCGCTGACCGAGGCCGCCGAGATGGCATCGCCCGATTGCAGCACCGCCAGGCGCCGGATGAGGTTTTCCAGTTCGCGCACATTGCCCGGCCAGCGGTGACGCCGCAGCAGGTCCAGCGCTTCGTTGTCGAGCGTCTTGTGCGGCAGGCCCTCGTCCTCGGCCTTGCGCAGGAAGTGGCGGACAAGATCGGGAATATCCTCTACCCGCTCGCGCAGCGGCGGCAGGCGCAACGGCACGACGTTGAGGCGGTAGTACAAGTCCTCGCGGAACAGGCCCTGGCTGATCAGTTGGCGCAAATCGCGGTTGGTGGCGGCGATGATGCGCACATCGGTCTTGATCGGGGTGCGCCCACCCACCGTGGTGTATTCGCCCTGCTGCAACACGCG
>CAIUTH010000333.1 GCA_903902075.1 uncultured Alphaproteobacteria bacterium | reverse complement strand
TTGGGCGCGGCGATCGCCAAGACCGACGATATTCTGGTTCTGTTTGCCGCCATATTGCGCATTGCAGAAATCGAAGGCGGCAAGCGGCGCGGGGCTTTCGTGTCTGTGGCATTGGGCGCGCTGCTGGGCCGCCTGCACGAATTATTTGGACCCGTGGCGGAAGCCCGCGGTCACACTTTGGCGGTGGACATCCGGCACGATGTCGAGGTTCGTGGTGATCCGGCGCTGCTTACCCAGCTTCTGTCCAACCTGATCGAGAATGCCATTCTTCACACGCCGCCAGGCACGCACATCCTGTTGGCGCTGGCGGTGCTGGATAACCGGCCCGCATTGACCGTTGCCGATGACGGGCCGGGCGTGCCGGCAAGCGAGCATGAAAAGCTGTTCCGGCGACTGTATCGGCGCGAAGCCAGCCGGACCCATCCCGGTCACGGTCTTGGTCTGTCCATCGCGCAGGCCATCGCGGAACTGCATGGCGCGCATATCGGCGTGATAACCACTTCACCGGGTCTGGCGATCCGAGTGCTCTTTCCCCCGGTGCGAACGTCATCGAATTCCTAGACGGCCACGAGGACCGCGCCCAGCGCGATCAGGCCGATCCCGATCCAGTTGTGGATCAGTGGCCGCCCCCCCAGAAACAGGACGGCGAACAACGCCACCAGCACCACGCTCATCTTGTCGATCGGCGCCACGCCCGATGCCGGGCTGGGCATCGCGGGAGAAACCGAACGGCTTCTGCGGCAGGCCCAGCCAGCTGGTGTCCATCTTGTGGTTGCTGTTCACATCCTGGAACGTCTCGATGGCATAGGTGCCCGGCGGGACATTGTTCAGGGTGATGACGGTTTCGCCCATGTCGGCATGGACATCGACGCTGGCCACCGGGGTGGCATCGTCGTCGGGATAGCGGGCCTAGTCATACAGGCCCAGCCGCAGGGTGCCGCCCTTGGGCGACACATCCTGGACAGGGATGACCACGGTGGCAACCGCGTCCTGGACGCGGACGGGCTCTTGGGCCCTGGCCGGAGCGACCAGACCGGCAGCCAGCAGCATCCAGCTGACCATCGCCAGCGCGGCGATCGCCCAGAACAGCGAAAAACGCTGCTATACCAGATAGTTAGTTGTCCCAAGGCCCATTTGTATCAATTTGTCTCAAAATTACCCAAGCAACACAAGTGGCGAAACAGCCACAGAGTTGTCGTCGGCGCGGACGATACGCAGGACTTGGGGATTCAGCCCACCCGGATCAAACCAGCTTGGGTTCCAGCTTCTTGCAGGCATCGATCAGGCCGCGCACGGAGTCGGCGGACTTGTCCAGCGAGGCCTTTTCGGCATCGGTCAGGTTCAGCTCGACGATCTTCTCCACGCCCTTCTCGCCAATCACCACCGGCAGGCCGACATAGAGATCCTTGATGCCATAGGCGCCGTTCACATGGACGGCGCAGGGCAGCACGCGCTTCTGGTCCTTGAGATAGCTTTCGGCCATCTGGATGGCGCTGGTAGCCGGGGCGTAATAGGCCGAACCGGTCTTGAGCAGGCCGACGATCTCGGCGCCGCCATTGGCGGTGCGGGTGACGATCTGGTCCAACCTGTCTTGGCTGATCCAGCCCATCTTGACCAGTTCGGGCAGCGAGATACCCGCCACGGTGGAGAAGCGCGGCATCGGCACCATGGTGTCGCCATGGCCGCCCAGCACGAAGGCGGAGACATCTTCCACCGACACGCCCATTTCCTCGGCCAGGAAGTGGCGGAAGCGCGCGCTGTCCAGCACGCCGGCCATGCCGACGATCTTTTCATGCGGCACGCCGGAGAATTTCTGCAGCGCCCACACCATGGCATCCAGCGGGTTGGTGATGCAGATGATGAAGGCATTTGGGCAATTGGCCTTGATGCCCTCGCCCACCGCCGCCATCACCTTGAGGTTGATGCCCAGAAGATCGTCACGGCTCATGCCGGGCTTGCGCGGCACGCCGGCGGTGACGATCACCACATCGGCGCCAGCAATGTCGGCATAGGAGTTGGTGCCCGACAGCTTGGCATTGAAGCCGTCCACCGGACCGGACTGGGACAGATCGAGCGCCTTGCCCTGGGGCAGGCCTTCGGCGATGTCGAAGATCACCACATCGCCCAGCTCCTTGAGGGCCGCCAGATGGGCCAGAGTGCCACCGATCTGTCCGCCGCCGATTAGAGCGATTTTCTTGCGCGCCATGTGGAAGTTCCCTGAAAAATTGCGGGCTTACCTAGCCCGCCACGGGTCCTGCGGGCAAGACGGCAGAATCGCGCTGCTGCTCATTCCGCCAGCAGCCGGACAAAGCCCATCGTGCCATGGGGACTTGCGCCATAACCGGCCACTGCCGAGGATGGCGCAAAATCAAAGGCATAGAGGCCACCCAGGCCGATCTTCCAATGATCGGCAATTTCCCAGTCATGGATGGCGCCCAGGCTGAATTCGCCGGCCCCACGGATTTGCGTGGTGGCCGACGGCAGCAGCTCGGTGCTTTCGATGGTCTCGGCTCGGGCAAAAAGCGTCCAGGCTGGTACAGGTTTGTATTCCATCTCCGCCAGGCCGGCATTCTCGCTGACGCCAGCGGAAAGCTGCTTCCTGCCAAATGCCAGGGTGGCGGCCACGCTGCCCCAGTCGAAGGTGTCGAACCAGGTGGCGCTGGCGGTCGTGCGCTGTTCGTTTACATCGGGGTCGAGCTGTTCGGGACTTTTCAGCCAGCCGCTGGAGATCTGCAGCGACCAGTGCGGGTCCGGATTGTAGGACAGCCGGACCGCGGTGGAATCCAAACGCGCCTTGTCGAAGTTGAAGCGGAACTGGTCGGGCTCGCGCCCGGTGAAGCGCGACACTTCCACCTTCCAGTCATCATGGATGAAACCCGCCGTCACCACCCCGAAACTGACATGGGTGGAATCCAGCCAGTGATGGGCGATCGGCGTCATGGGATTATCGGCAGCCGAGACACGATGCATGTAGGCGCTGGGGCCCAGCGCCGGTTCGCCCGGATAGCCGCCATACAGAAACAGGCTGTCCGTGTCCGATAGGGGGTGGCGGTAGCTGGCGGCCAATTCCCCCAACAGGTCGTGGGGATGCTGGCGGTCCACCAAGTGCGTGACACCGTCCGCGGTTTCGCCGCCCGCCAGCAACAAGGGATAGCCGCGCCGCCCCATGAAGGCATCGCCGCCGAGCATCGCCTTCAATCCCAGCGTGTCGCCATTTTCCAGGTCGCGCGTCGCCATCGCCATGAACATGCTGGAGGAAAAGACCTGATCGCCGCCGCGCGGCCCACTTTGCCAATCGGCAATGCCGTTGACCCGGCCATGCAGCATCACCATCCAGTCTTCTGAGGACAGGTGAATGCCGCTATGCGGCGCGGACTCAGGCTGCCAGCTCGTGCCCGAGGCTTCGCGGCTCATGCCATAGCCGCCGAGCAATCCGTGCATCGTCATCGCGTGATCGGCGCCGCCCGCGCTCATGTCCATGCCGGCCATGTCATGGCCCGTCTTCGCTACAGGCTTGTCGTCCTGCGGCATGGCCATTGCGGGCATGGCCTGCGGCACCGGCACCGGTTTCGCCGCCATGCCAGGCATCGCCTGGGCGGGTTGCGGCGAGGACTGTAGAGCCTGGGGCGCAGGCGCGAGCTTCTTCGGCCTGACATTCTTTGCCGACGGCTTTTTGGCAGGCATCGCCATGCCGGGCATGTCCTCCATCTTCATGCCATCCATCGCGCCATTGCCCGATGCGGGAGCCGATTGCGCCGTTGCGATGGCAGACAACAGGGCGACAAACGCAGTGGAGACTGTATTGGCAGCACGCATGGCATGACTCAAATCGCGATAGAGCTTGCACCCCGGAACAGCCCTCCCTACTATACCCCTAGGGAGTATGCAAGCATGGCCACCGGACATCCGAAAATATTGAGCCGCCTCTCGCGTATCGAGGGCCAGGTGCGCGGCATCGCCCGCATGGTGGAAGAGGATCGCTACTGCATCGACATTCTGAACCAGATGCAGGCGATCAAGGCCGCTCTCAAGAAGGTTGAGGAGGAAATCCTCAAGGGCCACGCCTCCCACTGCGTTGCCCACGCTATCAAGAGCGGCAGCGTCAAAGACCAGACGGAAAAATTTTCCGAGCTGGTCGAACTGTTCAGCCGCTATGGAAAATAAGCCGAACCCGGTGCGCGATCCGGTTTGCGACATGGCGGTCGATCCGGCGACGGCCAAGTTCCAGGCCGATCACGGCGGCGCGACGCATTATTTTTGCAGCGCAGGTTGCCGGTCCAAATTCCTCGCCGATCCGTCGGCTTATATCCGGCAGGCGGTCGCGCCAAAGCCCGCAACGGCCGGCGTTACCTATACCTGTCCCATGCATCCGCAGATTCGCCAGGGCGGTCCAGGCAGTTGCCCGATCTGCGGGATGGCGCTGGAGCCCGTGACGGCGGCAGTTGGGACCGGTCCCAATCCCGAATTGATCGACATGTCGCGGCGGTTCTGTATCGCACTGGCTCTGACGGTACCGGTGTTTGTACTGGAGATGGCCAGTCACATATCGGCGCTCCAGGTTG